>CAJWYM010000040.1 GCA_913049555.1 uncultured Opitutia bacterium | reverse complement strand
CCAAGTGGCCCAGTTTAAACGCTCATTTGTGGCCCGTTTTGCACGCTCATTGACACAATGTCTTGCAGTAATGTATCTTCCTTTTATATCGAATTCGTTGATTTAGTGTTTGTGGCTTAACCTGTTGTCATAATGCTAAATATTTATCAACAGTTAAACTATTAGAAATTTGAAAAACAGATTATAATATATCAAGTAGCGCTATATAAATGCAGACGCCACTTATAGGTGATGGCTATTATATGCCAAAACTGAAATGGTATTGTTACTGGATGGTAAACATAGTCATTGTTTTCGATCTGGATTTATATTTTGCCCTCAAGTCTTTACTAAATTCAAACTCAGTTCTAAATCTTACGACACTGCAAGTATCAATTACAAAAATGTCTCAAAATGAAATCTAGAGATATTTATTATTAAAATTTAAAAAGTAATTACCCATATATTTTACCACCAATGATGAAAACAGAATCTTTATACTTATTCACTCCCGGTATAGTTGATGCTTATTATGACAACCCAGAACTTTGGCATATTGAAATCCTCAACATGCTACAAAAACCTTTAAACACTTTACTACGTAGAAAAAGTTCCTCTTGTCACTTATTTAGAAGTAGGCGAACCTTAGAAAATACTTTGTATGAGACAAAAAACAATATTTTAGAGTCACTCAGAAAAAAAATAGTCAAAAAATTAATCATCTAGGGAACTGGATTACATACTGAAAAATTAATTCCTATTTGGAATTCACTTCAAATATCAAAAATTATCTTCGTTATAAAAATTGATTGCTAGAGGTCATAAGATTTGATCAAAATACCCATCTATAATTTAAAGTTCATCAATCCAAAAGAAGATTTCTGATAATTTCTTGATAAGCATTCGAAGAAACTATGCTAAATATGTATAAGAACTTTTCAAAATTCTCATTATTCAACTTTTTGGTCCACTAAAGGAATTACACTTTAACATATTGATACTATGGAAGAACATTCGTGCCATATCTGCAATTCCAATGATATAACAATTTGGAATAACCCCGATGGAATATCGGGTGTTACTTCAGATTGTAAAGTTTGGCCAGAATTAAGTACACTTGGATTGTGCAATACTTGTGGCTATCCTCAAACAATTACTTCAGAAAAATGGTATAAAAGTATCAATAAAATCTATGGAAATTACGAGATTTACAGACAGGGAGTGAACCAAGATCATTACCTCATCCATCAAGGTAAGAATACCAGTAGATCTAAAACATTAATTTCAAAGATAAAAGAGAACAAATTCATTGCTGAAAACGCTGGTTCAATGATTGAGATAGGTCCAGGAAATGGAAATATGCTGAAAGTATTCCGTACATACTATGAATCATGGGATCTCAATGCATCTGATGTTAATGATAATAGTATGGATACAATTCTGGCATTAGATGGGGTTAAGCAATTTTACTCATGCCCAATAGAACGAATAGAACGAAAATTTGACTTCATACTTTCTGTTCATTCTCTAGAGCATATCCCCTCACCTTTTGAATTTCTGGTTTCCTGTAAAAAAATTTTATATTCTAATGGAAAATTAGTTATAAACGTACCCAACTGTACAGTAAATCCTTTCATCATATCTGTGGTTGATCATTGTTCTCATTTTACTCCATTTACTCTAGTAAATTTAATCCAAGCAGCTGGCTTTGATGTCGAAATCCAATCTACAAATTGGATAGCTAAGGAGATTGTAGTCATAGCAAAAAATAATCCAAATAAACTGTCGGATAAATCAAAGATTGCATTGGATTTTCCATGCGAAGATATTCACTCTCACTTTAAATGGTTAAAGTCCCTGATTGACCATTTACGAAACTGGGATCGTTCCAAGAAATTAGGATGTCTAGGAACATCCATTGCTGGAACTTGGGTTTATGCCCATATGAAAGCAGACTTAAAATTTTTCGTTGATGAAGATCGAGGACGTCAAGGCAATCAACACCTTGGGCTTCCTATCTATTCCATGGATCAAGTCGATGCTGATAGTCAGCTTATTCTGGCCTTCCCTTATAAATTTGCAGTAATGATTGCAGAGCGTCTGGAGTCTTATCCTTTTTCCGTAATGCTACCACCTAAATGTAATCCATGAATTCAGAGAACAACGAATATTCACAAATACACAAAGAAAAACAGTATGACTTTTGCCAAGAGGTAAAAAATTCTCATGGAGTCACCAAATTGGGATTAATGAGCAATCAGTCTTGGTTCTCCGACCCAAAACGTCTCACTTTCCTTTTCTCTAGATATAAATTCGTCGCCAAGATGCTATCTAACTGTGAATCCGCGGTGGAAATTGGATGTGCCGACGCCTTTGCATCCCGGATCGTCCGTCAGGAAGTAAAAGAATTACTAATTACCGACTTTGATCCTATCTTCATTGAAGATGTAGACTCCAGAATGGATGGTACATGGGACATGAAATCCAAAGTGCATGATATCCTCAAAAACCCTGTGGCTGACGGAACCTTTGATGCAGCATACAGCATGGATGTAATTGAGCATATTCAACCATCTGACGAAGACACCTTTCTATCCAATATCGCCAGATCTGTAAACAAACATGGGATTGTAATCATTGGAACTCCCTCTCTGGAATCCCAAGCCTATGCATCAGAAATTAGTAAGGCAGGACACGTTAACTGTAAAAGTGCACCCGAATGGAATGCTTTGTTCAGAAAACATTTTGATAATGTATTTTCGTTCGGTATGAATGATGAAGTCTTACACACTGGCTATCACAAAATGTGTCAATACCTGCTATTTGTCTGCACATCTAAGAAATGAGCCATTCGCTTATAATAGGGGCGAATGGACTAATAGGGAATGCATTAGCTTGTGAACTCAAACAGATAGATTCTTGTTATAGTTATAGTACCAAGCAGGCTAACTCCATTTTAAAGAACTCTATTTTTCTTAATTTGTCCCATGATGTATCCAACTGGCAGGTCCCAGATGGAATAACCACCGCCTATTTTTGTGCATTCCATGGAAACACCAAGAGTTGTAGAGAAAACCCAGTAAGCAGCCAAAAAATAAATGTCTCCAATACATTAAAAATTTTGAAAGTTCTCTTACAAGCTCAAGTGCATGTCCTATTTTTATCTACTACTCAAGTATTTGATGGAAATACTCCTTATAGGAAGACTACAGATCCACTTAGCCCATTAACCGAATATGGGAAACAAAAAGCAGAAGTAGAACAAGCCATCCTATCCTACCCTAATATATCCATTGTTCGTTTATCCAAAGTACTAGGAAAACGCATTCCTCTCTTTGAGAAATGGATAGATTCTCTCCAGCAAAATATTGCGATTTATCCTTTTACAGACTTATCAATTGCCCCCATTAATTCTGAGTTTGTTGCGAGATCACTAATCCAAATTGCATCAAAAAAAATCGCAGGTATTCATCATTTATCAGGAGATCAAGATATTTCATATCACTCAATATCAAAATATATTGTGGATGAATTAGGTCTAGATAAAAACCTGATCCGGGAAGGCTCTATTGCCGATATTCATATTCCAAAAGCCGAAGCACCAACCTACACCACACTCGACACCGATAAAACCTACCACGAATTAAACATACCCCACACCAAAAGTATGGAAACTATTATCAATTATTGTAATTTGCTTAAAATGCAAAAAATCAACTTTAATTGTAAGCACAACTCCGCTAAAGACAAAGCACTTTAAATTAATGACTCAGCAGAAATGACATTCAGAACTAATTATTGGGGTAATCGGACTTGGTGACGTAGGTTTACCACTTGCTCTAAATTTTGCCAAGAAATGCAATAAACTGATTGCATTGGATTTGGATCAAACAAAAATCGATAAGCTGAATGCAGGCACAAGCTATATCGATCACGTCCCAAATGAAGATATCAAAGATTTGCTGGATGATGGAAAATTGGTCCCGACTACCGAATATGTAGATCTTAAAGCCTGTAACAGCATCTCCATTTGTGTCCCCACTCCACTCAATAAAAACCGTGAACCGGATCTGACTTATATACAGGAAACAGCTAAAAATATTGCATCCTTTATAGTTAAAGGGCAATTGATCGTTCTAGAATCAACCGTCCATCCAGGATGCACAGAAAATGAGCTATTATCAGTACTGGAAAAAAATTCCAATATGAAAGCAGGAATAGATTTTCATCTAGCATTTTCTCCGGAAAGAGAAGACCCCGGTAATAAATCATTTGCTTTAAATGATATTCCTAAGATTGTAGGAGGTTTGACAAAAAAATGTGAAGAAAAAGCAACTTACATTTATTCAAGCATCATAAAATCAGTAATTCCTGTATCCAATTGCAGAACTGCAGAAGCTACCAAGCTTACTGAAAATATCTTTCGATCAGTAAATATTGCACTCGTAAACGAACTAAAGGTTATTTACGACAAAATGGATATTGATATTTGGGAAGTCATCGATGCAGCGAAAACCAAGCCCTTTGGTTTCATGCCATTTTATCCAGGACCTGGTCTCGGAGGGCATTGTATACCAATCGATCCCTTTTACTTAACTTGGAAAGCTAGAGAATATGACATGCATACTCGTTTTATAGAGCTAGCAGGGGAAATTAACACCTCAATGCCTGAATATGTTCTTTCTAATATTTCGGATGTTTTGAATAACTTAAAAAAGTCCATCAATGGTTCTAAAATTTTGATACTAGGTGTTGCTTACAAAGCGAATGTTGATGACCACAGAGAATCCCCGACCTTCCCCATAATGAAACGACTTAAAACAATGGGTGCTGAAGTCGCATATCACGACCCACATGTTCCAAGGATCCAAAAGAAACGAGATTTTCCTGAATTTGAAGGACTAGAATCCTCTGCGCTAAGTAATGAATATGATCTCTTTCTTATTTTGACTGCTCATGATGTGTTTAAAGAATTAGATTACAAACAATTCAACACCCCTGTTATTGATACTAGAAATATTGCGACTTCGATTCTGCCAGATCTATACTTTAAATCATGAATCATAACATTTTAGATAATCTCAAAATAGGACTCATCGGATGTGGATACTGGGGTAAAATCTTTTAAGAAACTTCAGTAAACTAGGAGTCTTAAAAAGTATATGCGACTTTTCAGAATCAGGACGTAAATTAGCGGAAGAGTTAGCCCCTAATGCGATAGTCTACAATAAAATTGATGATCTACTAAATGATTCTGAAATAAAAGGTATAGTCATCGCAACACCTGCGGAAACTCATATTGAAATAGCGGAAAAAGCACTTCGAAAAAATAAAGATGTTTTTGTTGAAAAACCTATGGCTCTAAATGTTCATGATGCTATCCAAATGAAAAAAATTGCAGAAGAAAATGGCAGAATTCTAATGGTAGGTCACCTATTAGAATATCATCCAGCAATCGAAAGGCTAAAAGATCTCTTAGCTAAAGGTTCATTAGGAAAACTAAATTATATTTATTCCAACCGACTTAATTTTGGCAAAATCAGAACTGAAGAAAATGCTCTTTGGAGTTTTGCTCCTCATGATGTTGCAGTCATATTGAGATTAGCAGGAGAACTTCCACGAGAAGTAACATGTTCAGGTGGTAGTTTTATAACGCCTGATTTAGCTGATGTCACAGTTTCTTGCCTTAATTTTCATTCAGGAATTAAGGCTCATATATTTGTAAGTTGGCTCAATCCATTCAAAGAACAAAAACTTGTACTCATGGGAGAGGATAAAATGGCCGTTTTTAATGATGTTTCAATAGGTGAAAAGCTCGCTATTTTTAATCAAAAAGTTCATGTTATTGATAATACTCCAGTTCTCAATAGAAGAGACAAAACTGTAGAAAAGCTTCCTGATGCAGAACCCCTTTATCAGGAATGTAAACATTTCATTGAATGCATCAAAAATCGTGTAGAGCCTCTTAGTGATGCACAAAGTGGAATCGACGTTCTTAAAGTATTGGAGGCATGTCAACATTCCCTTGAAAATAATGGAAAAGCAGTGCATATCCAAGCATGACAACTCCAAAATATTTTGCCCACCCAAGTGCGATTATAGACTCACCCTGTAATATTGGTGAAAATTCTAAAATTTGGCATTTTGTTCATATATGTGAAAATGCAACAATTGGTAATAATTGCATACTCGGACAAAATGTGATGATTGGATCGAATATAACAATTGGCAATAACGTGAAAATACAAAACAATGTCTCAGTTTACGAAGGTATTGTAATAGAAGATGACGTTTTCCTTGGTCCTTCTTGCGTTTTAACAAATATCAGTAATCCAAGAAGCCAAATAGTTAGAAGAAATTTATATGAAAATATTCTCATAAAAAAAGGTGCTACAATTGGTGCTAATGCTACAATTACCCCAAATGTAACAATAGGAAAATACGCATTCGTAGCTGCAGGAGCAGTTGTAACTAAAGATATTCCTGATTATGCATATTTTGTTGGTGTCCCTGCTAAACATTATGGCTGGATGAGTAGACATGGCCACATGTTAGACTTTAACGAAAAGTTTGCGGAATGCCCTGAAAGTAAGTGGAGGTATTCTATTTCTGAAAATGTAGTTAAATGCGATTCTTACGACGAAGAAAAAGAATTGCCTATTCCAAATAAAAAAGCCCAATTTAATTATCACTACTACAAAAAATAGCAAAAATATATCTACACAAACTAATAAGAGACTGCTAGGATTTAAGACTAGTATCATAGAATTTACTAATAAGAATCCAACTTTTTTTATGAAACGGATAGTCATAGCAAAACATTGATAAGTCTATTGAATACACTATCATAAAATTGTATATCCGCTTTACTTAATACAAATCTTACAAAAGATGATTCTTTTATAGAGATACCAGTTAAATGGTTTAAAGGGCTCAATAATCTCTTAACCGTCACTAAATAGCAAATGCTCAAAAATTTAACTTATTATTGAAAAACAATGAGATGGCCGTGTAAATTTCTCTTTTAGATTACAAAAATTGTCTAAAACCCGCCAAAAGCCATGTCAATAGATGTTGCCCAAATCTCAAAAATCAGTAACAAACTTCTTTTTTATTAAATAGAATCAAAGAAAAACTAGGTCCAATGCATAGCCTAAATAAAAGATGTCAATTATTACCATGGTATGAGTTTGATAATGCGTTTAATAATTATAAAAGGATATAAGAGTCGACTAGTAAATTCAAATAATAGTTAGTTTATTGATTCTTAATCAGCTTCATAATGTATCGGATCAATCAATTTTTAAAAGTTGGATTCAAAACCTTTACAAGCAGTTTTTTAGTGGAAAAGAAAAAGTTTAAGTGGAACTTTCCATGTGAGCCGAGTAATTCAACTCATTTTCGTATTCGCATCGGAAAAGAATATCACCTATTCAACAAATTTTAAATAACACTTTCAAATTATCGAAAGATGATAGAAACGTTATGAACTCTATGATTTAAAAACTCGTAGAAGCTAAAGAAAAATTTACTCAAGCTCAAAAAAAACCAGCGATTTGCTATCAACCCTGAAAATAAGTAATCAGCGAGAGCCTCCACTAGACTATTGAAAACTTTAGCATGGAGATTACTTATAAAGTTTAGACAAGTGCTTGCAATAAAGCTCTATAAAGAACATCAAGAGTAAATTGAACTGTATTGGAAAGTGCTCAATAAAAAGCTTAATGATAAGAATAAAAAACTACAGTTTAAATGAGCTAAAGTTTTGTTGTATCGCAAAGGTAAAAGGACACAAAAATTATGAATTTGAAAATAAGACTTCTATTAGTATAACTGCGAAAATAGAGAGCATAGTAGGCGCAAAGAGTTTTCCAAATAATACTCATGATGGGCATACTCTGCCGGATATTAATAAGCAGGTTAAATATTTAACGGCTAAGAATCCAGAGTTTTCCCTTGTTGATTTTGGGTATCTAGGTAAAAAAATGAATAGAAATGTCTGAATTTTTTTAGTAGTCAGGACAACAGCAACAACCAATGCCTATGAGACAAAGAGGCTGCGCAATTAATTTAGGAGGCAAAGTTCAGCTGAGGTTGAAGTGGCAGTTTGAAAAATCATTACAGAATAGCTAGAAATTATCTTATGGCTAATCAAAGGGATGTCATAAATGTAATGTTGGCTGCGAGTGCAAATAACATTAAAAATGGTTAAATTTCATTATCTCAATTATAAAATGGTCAAATTTAGACAAAAAATCTTTAAACTATCGCAAACTTGATTTCAGCAGCATTTATTAGTATTAAATTGTTTACAGCTTTTTTAAGTAATCACTACTTAAGTTTTCTTATAAATCACATTACATAATTTCTAATTATCAATTAGATGCGTTTAGTTTTCAACAGATTCCGAAGTTTTAGGTTTTCAGAGGTGCACTAAAATATACAATTTTAGTAAAAATTAGTAAGTTATATTAAAAAATTGATCCATTATTAATGATTAAAAAAAAGTATTCCCTCTCAGTAGTAATCCCAGTTTACAATCACAGCAAATTTTTGGAGGAGTCCATTAAAAGTTGCCTAAACCAATCTCTTCAAGCAAATGAATTAATTCTTATAGATGATTGTTCCACTGATAATACATGGGAAATAATGAGAATTTATCAAAAACTTTATCCTTCAGTTAAAATATTCCAAAATTCTACTAATAAAGGTGTTGTATATAGTATGAATCGAGGGATTGAGCTGAGCATGTCAGATTTTATCATTTTTAAATCTGCAGATGATATATGTTTGCCCAATTTTTTTCAAACAGCAATGGATTTACTCGAACAAAATCCACAAGCGGATATCTGTAGTGCAGACCATATTTATTTTGAGGACAATATAAAAGATGGTCATAGAGAATCATTAAATTTATCTCAAAAAAACTGTTTTATTCCTGTTAAAAAGCTGATTGAAATATGGAATCCTGATAATATGTTACCAGGAGGTTCTTGTATTGTCAGAAGAATTGCACTCATAAAAGTTGGAGGTTTTTTTGAAGAGGTTAAATGGTATAGCGACTGGTTAACATTCTTAATATTGGGATTTAAAAATGGTCTTTGTTATTGCCCAACTCCATTCACAGGTTCTAGGTTAAACTCAGAATCTTATGGTAACTCTCAACTGATGAATGAAGAAATTCAAAACAAGGTTTACATAGCTATTTTAGAAGTTCTTGAAATGAAAAGCCCTGAAATATTAGGTTCATTCGCTAGAACAGGAGCACTAGAGATCTTTGGACCCTCTATGGTCAACGCATACTTAGATGAATCAAAAAATTGGAGTATCAATCGCCTACACTTAATGCAAAGACCTATTGCTAGGTGGTTTGGAAAAGAGACACCAGCCAATAACTCGAATTCAGGGATTGGTCTAGTAATTAAAGAAACTCTTAGCAAAAATAAAACATTGCTAAGTCATTATTTTGCTGAATTAAAAAAACCATCTATTTTAGTATATGGAGCAGGATTACACACTGATAAATTATTGACAGTTTGGAGTGAATTTGATTTCCCAAATATCAAAGCGATTGTTACTACCAATAACGATCATAAAAAAACTGATCAATTAGGGATTCCAATAAAATCTTTATCAAAACTTGAAATGATTCCTGATTTAATAATTATTTCTTCGAAATCTTTTGAAGGGGATATGGTAAAAACTTGTGAGGATTTATTTCCTAATACTCCTAGAATTGCTTTCTGGGCAACAAATAGATCACTTCTACCCAAAATCAAATAAACTTACTAGAGTCAAAATCAGTGTATTAAACTTTATTTCTATCATGGATATTACAGTTTTAATATGTGCTCACAATGCCGAAAAAACAATAAAAAGGGCACTATCATCGATAGATAATGACATTCCAATATTATTGATTGATGATTTTTCCACTGATTCAACAGTAAAATTAGCCAAAGAGCTAAAATTAAAGGACTTAAGAATTGAATCTCCTCAGTTACATTTAGGAGTTACAAATGCTAGACAAAAAGCTATCGATAGCATTGATACAAAATATGGAATTTGGATGGATGCAGACGATGCATTTTTTCCCAATAGAATTAAAGTTATTTATGATACTATTATCTCCACTGATGTGGACTTTGTATTTGATTCCGCTGAGCTCTGGAGTGGCCAAACCAATTGTTTCATAAAAGATTTATCAATGCCTCCTTTTTTACTAAAACCATCAAATTTTTGTCGCTTGTTTGAACGTAACTATCTACCTGGGCCATCTTGGCAAGGATTTAAAACTCGTTCTGCAAAAAACGTTCGCTATGATATAATGCAAAAACAAAGTGAAGACCTTGATTTCAACTTGAGAGCAATTAAAGCTAATTGCTCTTTTAAACTAATTACCAATAAAGGATACAAACAGTTTTCTTATCCCACTAGTTTGTCTAGGAATGTTAAAATTCAAGAATTTTATACACAAAGAGCATTAAAAAAACATAGTTACACTTCCATTTTTAATTTGTATGTCCACAACAAGCTCTCCGATATCATTGCTAAATGGGCTCAAATATTTGTTGCATGCACTATACAAGACTTTTCAAATGCTAGGATTTTTTTAAATGAGTTAGAGGATTTAGCTAAAAATAATAATGACATTATTGATCCTGCTGGGCCTATTCCCTTTCCTGATTCTTGGAAATGGTTTTTTTACAATGCATTTTGCCAAATGATGCAAAATGATTTTCAATCAGCTGCTAATAGCCTAAGGTCAGCTAATGAAATTCTTAACAGAGAGGAAATTTATAACAACCTAGGTTTTATTTTAGCTCACCTTAATGATAAGCGAGCAGTGTCATGCTTTAAAACAGCCCAACAAATTAACAATTCTTATCAAGATCCGATTTTTAACTTAAAATGCATGGAAAAAAAAGATATAAAAAACTTAAAATATACGAAACATCCCCTTCGTGTTTTTCCAAGTCGATCTGAGTAATATATTTCTTAAAAAATCGAGATTGACCGAAGATCATGGATTTGATTTTATTAATCTTTAAATTTAATGAGGGTGATTATGGAAGACAAAGACTTAGCTACTGAAGAAAAAGAGATTCGCACTGAAGAAAACAACTGTGATGAGGTGAAGGTTGATTCTCAATCAGAGAATGAGGATGTAGAAACGATACAAGAAGAGTTAGACCCTAAAGATCAGGAATTAAAGATCCTTCGTGAAAAGCTTACTGAAGCTAATATAAAAGTGGATGAACTCAATAATAAGTTTCTGCGTTCGGCTGCTGACAATGAGAATTATCGCAAGAGAATGGTTCGTGAACGTGAGGAGCTACAACATAGATCCACTTCACGAGTCATTGAGGAGATCCTCCCAGCGATCGACAACATGAAATTGGGTCTTTCAGCTTCTGACATTCATCCTGAAGCTAAAATTCTTGCTGATGGTTTTGTAATGGTATTTGAACAACTTAAAAATGCACTTTCTCAACTGGGTGTTGATGAAATCGATGCCAGTCCAAAGGATAATTTTGATCCAAATTCTCACGAATGTTTGTCTCAACAAGCCAGTGAGGAAATTGAAGAAAATAAAATCATAGCTACCACACGGTCTGGTTACAGGTTGAATGGCAAACTTTTGCGTCCAGCGGCAGTGATTCTCTCCACAGGTCCCTTGATTGTTGATTCAGAAGAATCAGTAGAGAAGAAAACAGAAGAAAAACAAGAAGCTTAATAGAATGGCACAAGAAGATTATTACGACTTACTTGGAGTGTCAAAGGATGCTTCAGATGCAGATTTAAAGAAAGCCTACAGGAAGATGGCGGTAAAGTATCATCCCGATAAAAACCAAGGAGATGCAAGTGCTGAAGCTATGTTCAAAAAAGTTTCTGAGGCCTACGAAGCACTTAAAGATCCTCAAAAGAGAGCTGCCTATGATCGCTATGGTCACGCAGCTTTTCAAGGAGCTGGTGCTGGTGGTGGAAGAGCCGGCGGCGGAGCAGGAGGCTTTCACGATCCATTCGATATTTTCCGTGAAGTATTTGGTGGTGGCGGTGGTGGATCCTCTGCTGGTGGAGGAATTTTTGATGACTTCTTTGGAGGCGGTGGTAGCACCAGCCAAAACAACCGTGGTTCAGACCTTCGTTATGATTTAGAACTTTCTCTAGAAGAGGCTGCTAAAGGAATCGAAAAAGAGATCAAGTATAGGAAATTGACAGACTGCAGCCAATGTTCTGGAACTGGATGCGAAGCTGGTAGTAAAAAAGTTCATTGCCACACTTGTGGTGGTAGTGGTCATGTTTCTACCTCAAGAGGTTTTATCAGTTTTAGACAAGAGTGTCCAAATTGCCAGGGAAGTGGTGTGATCGCAGAAAAACCTTGCAAATCTTGCAATGGGGATGGCAGAGTCAATGAAACCACCTCAGTGAAAGTTAGAATTCCTGCAGGTGTGGATACTGGATCTAAACTCCGCTCTCAAGGTAAAGGTGAATCTGGTATGAACGGTGGGCCAGCAGGAGATCTTTATGTTGTGATTCATGTCAAGGAACATGAGATATTTGAAAGAGAAGGTCAGGATTTATATTGTGAAATTCCTATCAAATTTACCTTAGCGGCCCTTGGTGGAACTATTGAAGTTCCCACTTTGCAAGGCAAAGGGAGTTTGAAAATTCCAACTGGCACGCAGTCTGGCACTGTATTTAGACTAAGAGGCACTGGAGTTCCTAATCTTCGTGGCGGCGGAAGAGGAGATCAAATGGTTCGGGTAAATATAGAAGTTCCCAAAAAGTTAAACAGCGATCAAAGGAAAAAATTAGAGGATTTTGCTGAAGCATGCGGAGATGCAGGCAATCCTGTAGAAGAAGGATTTTTTAATAAAGCTAAAAATTTTTTTGATGATATGGCCAGAGATTAAACCAAACACTAGTTTTAATTTATTAAAAGAGACCCTTAATGGGTCTCTTTTTTTTTGCCGATTTGACAATTTTAAACAAAAAAGATGCAATAAAAAAGGATTGATGAAAAAAATGATAAAGCTGAAATTAGGAATTCAGTCTTAAGCCTCACCTCGGTGTAAACAA
The DNA here is from genome assembly GCA_913049555.1 of uncultured Opitutia bacterium. Lineage (GTDB taxonomy): Bacteria > Verrucomicrobiota > Verrucomicrobiia > Opitutales > CAJWYM01 > CAJWYM01. The sequence continues at coordinate 20,930 of CAJWYM010000040.1, read as the reverse complement.
CGAACAAATGTATCTCTCAGGATCGACTCTGCATTGTTGGGGTGTGCTAAAATTTGTTCGAATGCTTCAATAAAAACCTGATTGAATCGTATAAGAGTTGGCAATTTACATTGCGGTTTACTAGCAATTTTAATGAGCCTACTTAGGTAATAGGGATGCTGAGAGAAAACATTTAAATTAGACTTGCCGGAAATTCCCTCATAAAGATCTGAAAAATATTCAGCGGCCTCATTGAGATCTTTTTGATTCAATCCAAATCCAGCTTTTAAAATACCCGAGTCCATAAGTGTTCTCAGTTGAATCATCAAACGGTTTTGGTTTGTCAAACCACTGAGTAACATTCTAGCATCCCGATTGAAAAAAAAATGTCTTCTTAAAGAATTCAATGCTCTCTTAATATTTAAACTATAAAACTCCTCTACAGTTTCAAACTGATTTCCCTCCCCAAAGGAAGGAACCATCTTGTTTATTAAATCATAAGTGACTTCAACGTTTTCCTTGCCCAGAAATACTGACAACTTTTCTAATTCATTGACAGACATTCGAGCATCTCCATTCAGACGACCTAGCAATAATTGAACGGCATCCTCTGCAAGAATTAATTTTAGAGCCCTCGCCTTTTTTCGGATCAACTTCTCAACCGAAGATGCGCCTCTTTTGTCTGAGACAATATCCTCAAAATGAACATTGTTTTTTAACCATTTATAAAAGGATTTCCGACGATCCACAGAGTTGGCAGTAATAATAACCTCGACCTCATTTGGGTTTTTAATGGGAATTAAAATTTCTTGTAGTTGTTCCAATAATTTTTTGGCGCCCTCAGATCTACCAACGGCTGATTCACCCATAAAATTGACTCCTCGCAACCAAACTAACTTTTTATCTCCAAACATGGACAAAGTTCGCACAGTGGAGGCAAAATCTCCAATTTTCCGCTTTAATTCATCCAGATTGTTAACATTTCCTTCAATAATTTCTGCATTAAAATCATCTGACAAAGTTGAAGCGATCTTCTCAAATCTAGAACGGCCCTGTTCGTTTACAATAAATTCATCTTCGCCGCTACAAAAAAAAATGCTAGGGTTGTTCATTGCATTAACTATTCAATATCATCGACCAAATCCGCAATAAAAATATCATCTAATTTCCTTCTCATCCAGTCCAAAGCCATATTAACAGCGCGAACTTTTACTCGAGATCTTGAACCATGAATTTTGGCCTTATTTACCCACACTCCTTTTCGAGAATGTAAGCCTATATAAATAGTTCCTACTGGGTCGGCTTTTGTTCCACCCTCAGGGCCAGCATAGCCCGTGATACTCAATCCATAATCTGTATCAAATCTTTCAGAAATTCCTGTTGCCATCGCCATAGCAACCTCTTCACTTACGGCACCATGTTGATAAATTAAATCTTCCGGGACATCGGCAATCTGTACTTTAGCCTCTTCACTATAACAAGTGACCCCACCAAAAAAAGTGGGTGAAATGCCTGGAATATCAGTAAATGCACTGCTCAAAAGACCCCCTGTGCAACTTTCTGCAATAGATAATGTTCGATCCATAGATCGCAAACGATAAGCGATCAATTCTGCAATTGAGTAGCGACCAAAACAGACAAAATCTTGCCCCAACTGTTCTTTAATTTTATTGGCTACCTCATTTATTTTTTCAGCATCTGCCTTATTCGAATCGTCAGAGCTAAGTCGAACATCTAAAATCCCCTGATGAACACAGTATGCAACTCTGACAGCTTCAAGATCTTTTGTTATGGGATCAATCATTGCATCTAATTCAGACTCCCGGACTCCAACAGTTCTTAGTTGTAAGTAATCATCAGAATGTCGAATCACCTTTTCTTTTCTTAGAATAGGAACAACCTCATTCTCAAACATCGGTTCTAATTCCCGAGTCGGACCCGGAAGCATCACTAATATTTTCTTTGTCTTTTTGTCTTTATAAAAGATTCCTGGTGCCGTTCCAAAAATATTTGGTAAACTAACACTTCCTTTAAGTTTATAGCATTGTTTTAAACTATTCTGCTTAATATCAATCCCTAGCTTACGATACCGATCATCCAGAGCCTTTTTTGCTCCAGAATCTAGAGTCAGATCTATTTCTAATACATCAGAAATTGTCTCCTTTGTAATATCATCTGTAGTTGGACCTAATCCTCCAGTTGTAATGACAACGTCAGAATTCTTCCAAGCATCTTTAAAATATTTTTTAATCTCCTCGACCCGATCTCGAATAACTACACAACGTCTAACACCAACGCCATACTGAGACAAGCGACTTCCTAAAAAAGTCAAATGACTGTTATCTCGAATACCAAGTAACAATTCATCTCCTAGATTAATAACTTCGACTACCTTTTTTCCTGATGACATTCTTTTAAAATATTGAATAGTTTGTAAAGATATCGAAATAAAACTGAAAAGCTTTTCTCAACATACTGACGCTAAGATAGCTGATTTTCTTTAAATTGCAAAACAATAGGAAGTTTTAATATTTTGAACTCAAATGCATTAATATTGCCCAAATATACAAATTGATAAAATTAAATAACAGTTATATAGGGATATCCTAAAATCATTGGTCAATAAACTAAAATTATTGAATGTAAAATCCCTTATTTAAAGTTTAGATCTCGCTTTCTTTGAAGTTTTGTGTCAACACTAAAGGATCCTTTATTATTATCAGTGAATCATTTCCTGATTTTAAAAGTAATCGATCTATAATGAAATTTGTCTATGAGTTCAAGAATCCGACAATGATTTTTTTTTTGCAAACCAATTCAAACGCTCTCTCCTAGCGAAACAAGCATCATCAATTATTGCATAAATTGAGAGAGAATATGAATCAAGTCTGATCTTTTTTATAGTTGAATTATAAAATTTGAATTTACATAAAATTACCCTATTTAATCTATTCATAGGTAGTCTTTAATACCCATATTCTAATAAAAAGGAATTTTATTAGAAATTTAATTCCTTAAAAAAATGGGGTATATTCACTCAATTTCTGGTAAACTTGCGGCCGCTCTAGCTTGTCCATTACGTCTTTCTGAATCAATAGGAACGGTGAAAGATAGATTTTTTTCAATAGATGGAAACTCAAATTCTAATACTTTCTTCGCATGGGTTAAAATTAATTCTCCACCCTTACCAGAAGTGACCCTACCTAATATCATAATATTTTCAAAATTATAAAATTCTCGATAATGGGCAATTGCATATCCTAGGTAAACTCCAATGGTTTCAAAAATTTTGCAAGCTTCATCATTTCCGTTATCAACGGCCTCCTGAACGATCACTAATTTTTCAGGAAGCTCTAAATCTTGGTTCATTTCTAGATTCGTTGAATCAATCAAACGATCCACCGCTTGTTGAGAAAAATATTGTGCTCCACAACCTCTGTCTCCAGACCATTCATCGATTGCGGCATCCAAAGCATAGTCGACAGGAGCAAAAGCAAGTTCATTCAACCAATTCAAGATCTGCCCTTTATGATTGATATAACCAACTGCTTGGCTTGTTCCTAAAGAAATCCCCATAATTAGATTTTTATTCAAAGACATAGAACCCGCCAGAGCAGAAACTTCACCATCATTTACAACCTCCATGGGAACTCCCCATCTTTTCTGAATATTTTTGAATAAATCTCTCACATGATTTTTGAAATCATCCTGAGAAATCCCTCGAAACAAAGAGGCAGCCCTTACCTCATTGTCCACATAAATTCCAGCCGCACTTCCACCAATTGAGTCCAGTCGAGGTAAATGCTTTCGTGCCCTCTCAATACTATTTTGAATTCCGTCATAATGGTAATTCCAATCCGATTCAAAGTAAGGGTTCCATCGAACCTCCTCAGAAAAAACAATTTCTCCATCTATCATTGCAACTACTTTTCGATCACTTCCCCCTAAATCAAATCCAATTCGGCAACCCTCTAGATTTCTACCCAAAAAAGTGGACTCTCTTTCCTTACAATCTTCATGTGTCTCGATCTTTTTTAGAGATTCAAAATGAATGGCTCCTCCATATACTTTTGAACCGATAAAATAGTTGTCAAAAGAGCGGTTTCCAGTTCTGCTGTATGCAAATTGAAGCTCTTTAGTAATTTCATCTGCACCAAAAATTCTAATTCGATTCCCACCGACTTGCCACAAAATAAATTTACAGTATCTCTCTACATATTTATAATTAGCTTCAAAATTATCTGCATTATCTGGCAAAAGGATCTTATTGAATCCATAAAGTGATTTACCACCCGCTCTAGAGATGGAAATACTTATCAGTCGTTGCCCAGCATCTTTTTGTGCCCTTCTGGAATATTCTTTGTTCCACAAGACTGCTGGAATGAAGGAATTGTCTAACTCCAGAAGAGGCACTGAACGAGAATTTCTTTCTATCTCTTTAATCAAATCCATAAGAACTAAAAAGAATATTGAAAATTAAACCAGAAGGCGCAAAATTGTGATTGTTTCATAAGATGTTTATGTTTGATTAAATACCATAAGATTGATTTCTCAAGGATAAGGACCCTTTGACGAAACAAAATCCATCTAAGTTTAAAAAATTAAGAAGAGTCATTCATACTCAAAAATCTTTTTAGACACGAAAGGTGTTGAAACTTTCATAAATCCGATCTGAATCCCTTCAATTGTTAATATCTTCTTATGCAATTAAAGCTTCATTTCCTCATCATTTTTCAAAAAAATCATTTCAATCATCGATAAAATAATAATCCATTCTTATTAAAAAGGTTTCAAGCTAAGCCTATTTTAAAAATTCATGTTTTAGAAAACATAAAGCCTGTGTTAATATTTCATGGAATAACACCTAATCCATCAAAACCTGAAATTTCAATTGAATTTACAATTTAAGAGAGATTTTGTTTGTTTTAATAGTAATAGAGATTCGTAAATCAGCATTGCATAATTGCCTAGAAACCTTCAATCTGAACGATTGTTTAGAAGGATTACAGTTATATTAAAAATACAATATGAAAGAATGGTTTTCGATAGCGCAGAATATTAATTTACTAGTTAAGAATGCTGTCCGCAGTCTAGATTGGGATCTGGAGATTTTTCAAGCAGATATTAAACCTGCAGATCCTAGATTTGGTGATTTTCAATCCAATGGAGTTCTTCCCTATGCTAAAAAGACGAATCAAAACCCAAGGACTTTGGCTAGCAATTTAGAAAAAGCGATTCAAGGTTCTACAAATTTTCCTGCTGAAGGGATTAAAACAAGTATTGCAGGCCCCGGATTTATTAATTTCAAACTGAGCCATTCTTTTTTGTTCCAATGGCTCAATTACTTTAGCAACGAAAAAATCCTCAGGTCCTCATTCAACTCATCAGATACAAATAATAAAACAATAGTTGATTTCAGTTCTCCAAACACTGCCAAACAAATGCATGTTGGACACCTCAGATCTGCTGTTATTGGTGAATCTTTATGCCGATTGTTAGATTTTAGTGGAAATCAAGTGATTCGGGACAATCACATTGGTGACTGGGGAACCCAATTTGGAATCCTTATACACGCAGTGAAGCATTTTGAGTTTGAATTTACTGGGGATCCCTCTCATCAATTAGAAGACATCGAAGAACTCTACCGAAAAGGAAATCAACTCGCCAAAGAAGATCTCACCGCATTGGATCAAGCAAGAGCTGAGCTGGTTGAACTACAAAAAGGGAATGAAGAGCATTTAACAATCTGGAAAAAAATCAATGAACTCTCCTACAAAGCCTTTCAAGAAATCTATGACCTTTTGAATATTCGGTTTGATTTTGTGCTTGGAGAGAGTTTTTATAGAAATCAAGTCAACACTGTCTACAAACAATTGACAGACGCAAAAATTGCTGAAATCAGTGAGGGAGCCTTAGTCGTTTTCCATCCCGAACACCCTCGTTTTAATAAACAACCGTTCATTATTAGAAAAGCGGATGGAGCAAGCAATTACGCATCTACAGATCTAGCTACAGCCCTTTACAGGAAAAATGAGCTAAAAGCGGATAAAATGGTTTATGTAACTGATGGCAGACAGCAAGACCACTTTGAACAACTCAAGCGAACCGTTGAAAAGTGGCAGGCATCAGGCACAGATCTGCCGAGTATACAGCATATTTGGTTTGGGACGATTTTAGGATCTGATAATAAAGCAATCAAGACCCGTGATGGTTCTCCTATAAAATTAAAAGATCTTTTAGAGGAATCAGTTACAAGAGCTTTGTCCGCAGTGGAAGAAAAAAACCCAAATCTCAGTGATGTCGAAAAAAATGAGATCGCCCGAGTCATTGGAATTGGTGCCGTTCGCTATGCAGATTTAAGTCAAAACAGGACGAGCGACTATGTTTTCGAATGGGATAAGATTCTTTCATTCGATGGCAACACAGCCCCTTATTTACTGTATGCAACCGCAAGAATAAAAAGTATTTTCCGTAAACTAAAACTTAACCCTGACCAAACAAACTTTGAACAAGCAACCACCTATGAGACGGATGCAGAAATTGCATTAGCCCGAAAACTCATCGGCTTTGTGGATGCCATGTATCAGACTTTAAGCGATTTGAGACCTCATTTACTTTGCAATTACCTTTACCAATTAGCGGGACAATTCAGTTCCTTTTACAATGCAGACAAAGTAAACGTCAAAGATCCAGCTATTAAAGATAGAAGGCTACAACTCTGTGCTCAAACTTTGACGATTTTAGAAATTGGCCTTCACTTATTAGGTCTAGAAAAAGTGGAAAAGATGTAAAGTTCGATGGATCGAAACCAATAAAAAGCAATCGCTGAGCATTTAATTAAAAATAATCCTTGAATTTTATTCACTTTCTTTAATTGCCAATTGGGATAGCTTCCATTCTCAAATCAGAGATTTGAAGATAAAAGATTCCCGAAATTGTTTTTTTAAGTGCCCAAACATTTTTCCTATAGATCAACAAACATTCATTGAAAATTCTTCATCGGTGTAAAAATTAAACCTAGAGGATGCAATAGAAAATGATTCTCAAGCATAAGAGATTAGAGAAGATAGGCTATTAAATCTTGAGTTAAAACCTTTTACCATTTGATTCCGTGAAGGATTCTATAAATCATTTCAGCCGAATCTGTGAAGCTAGAAATCAAAGTTGAAATGAGAAATTCCGATTAAAGATTCCACACGACCATTTTGTGTTGGACTAGATCCCTCATGGTATAGCCAATACCGCCGACTCCACTACCCGACTTTTTTCTTCCAGCAAATGGCATCCAGTCAACCCGAAATGCAGGGTGGTCATTCACAATTACAGCAGAAGCATCCAAGCCCTCGATGCATTGATTAGCAGCACGAATAGATTCGGTGAAAACAGAGGCTTGAAAAGAATAATCCAAACCGTTTGCTAGACAGATCGCCTCCTCCAGATTTGAATACGTGTGCACACAAATTACAGGTCCAAACACCTCCAAATTAGATACCTTGGAATTTTTATGCGGATTTAACAAAATCGTCGGACTGTAGGTAGATTCTCCCAATCTTCTTCCTCCTGAGATCAATTCCGCTCCCATTCCAAGAGCCTCTTGCACCCATGATTCGATTCGATCCACAACTTTCGGTTCAATCAGAGGTCCAATTTCCGTTTTCTCATCTGTTGCAGGACCCACAATCAATTTCTCTGCTCCAGATTTTATCTGATGAAGAAAATCTTCCAATACTGAAACATGAGTAAATACTCTTTGGACAGAGACACAAACTTGACCTGCATGGTAAAATCCACCTTTCAATAAAGCCGGTATTGTTTTCGAAAGATCTGCATCCGGTTCTACGAAAACAGGGGCCAATCCTCCATGTTCAAGAGCATATCGAACCCCAGGAGCTAATTGGCTCCTCAAGTACCAACCCACTTTTGCTGAACCAATAAATGAAAAAAAATGAATCTTAGAGCTCTTAACCAAAGACTCCGCCACAATTCGATCACAAATACAAACTTGGCACCAATCTCTCGGCAATCCAGCCTTGTATAAAAGCTCTACCAACCGAATACAATTGAGAGGAGTCAATTCAGAAGGCTTTACAATAACTGGACAACCCACTGCAATTGCAGGAATCACTTGATGAACTATTAAATTCAAAGGATGATTAAAAGCACTGACAGCAAGCACAACCCCAATCGGCTCATTAAAAGTATAAGCTCTTCTATCATGCGAACTAGAAGTCAAACCCATAGAGACTCCATCTCCCTGAAAGACAATGGCAACTTCATTTGCTGCATACAAGATACCCTCAATCGCTCTAGTGACTTCCACTCGAGCGTCTACAAGAGGTTTTCCTCCCTCTTGAGAAATAAGTTGCGCAAATTCCTCTTCATCATCAGAAACCATTTGAGCCAATCTTCTTAAAATAGCAATTCTCTCTGAATGCTCTAATTTTTTACCTCTATCTTTAAATAATAAAAAGGCTTTCTCTATCATCGCTTCTGCCTGCTCTAGATTGCAAAGAGATACTTTCGCAATCAAGTTTTGATCATAAGGAGAAAGCACTTTTAAAAAATCAGGTTCATTTAAGTTTTTCATAATTAGTAACCCATGAGTCAGCACCCATAATTCATCTTTTCTAAAAATAATCCATAGAAAAACAGAATCCAACCTTCATAACTAAAAATCAAAAGATTTTTTGTGGTGATATCATTTTAAACACCACTCCCATCCTATCCCATCCTATAGAATGGTACTCCCATCGAGAATCGAACTCAAATTTTCGGCTCCGGAAACCGAATATATTACAGCATTTTGGATACCTACAGGACTTAGGTGTCAAAATAGGTGTTACGAAATAAAAGTTGTCACAACTTTTGTCGTAATAATGTCGCAAGTTGTGACGTGAACCTGTCGCAAAAAATGTCGTGAAGATGTCGCAAACTTAACATAGCAAATACTCAAGTTGGTGAGTTGAGCCCTGAGTCATTAAAATACCAACATCCACCATCTTCTTAAGGTCACGTTGCAAGGTTCTACGATTGGTCTTTGGGTATAGATTTTCAAAGTCTTGAATCTGTAGTTTCTCATGACTCTGCATAAAATCAATAGCCACTTTCTGACGTTCGTTCAGATTGTGCTTATTTACGAGAACATCTCTTCGAATGACTTTCTCCCCTCGTTCCTTAACTTCAATCATTTGAGTTTCTAATCCAGTGACAAAATAATCAAGCCAGCCAGTCAGGTCCATATTTTGATCACGGACATTCTGAATAGCTTTATAAAATGCAGGACGATCACGATCATAATACTCACTAATCGTGAATAACCGCTTAAAATCATAACCAGATCGATAAAGACACAAGGTCGAAAGCAAACGAGAAGTTCGACCATTTCCATCCACAAAAGGGTGAATGTGAACTAATTGAAATTGTGTAATTCCACTAATCAAAACAGGATGGACATCCTCTTCGTTATTCAGCCACCCAACTAATGAAGCCATCATATTAAATACTTCAGCAGGTGATGGTGGTGTATAAATTACTTTCCCTGTCGAAGCATTCGCAACATAGTTCTGAACATTTCGGTAAGACCCTGGCAACGCTTTATCTCCTCGAACCCCATTAACTAGCTTTCGATGAATCTCTCGAATCATTACCTCAGTTATAGGATCTCCATAATCCAGACAATCCGAGACGAAATCAAAAGCATCCCGATAGTTTAATAATTCCCGAGTATCCTCAGGGTCCGCTCCATCGACCTCCTCCCCATTCCACAGTCGTTCAGCATCCTCCAAACTCAAGCGAGTCCCTTCAATGTGAGTCGTATGGTGAGCCTCCTTGATCAAAGCCTCATCACTCATATCCTTCACCCAATCATCTGACAATTGAGCTGCTTCCAAAAATCCACGAGCACGCTCAATCTGGGTAATTGCAGACGTCATACAGTTTGTAATGGTGAATTTAGGTTTAAACATAAAAATATCTTATACTCTCTCCTACTAAAAAACAAATGGCAAACAAACGAACTGAAACAACACTCAAAAAAGCTTTTTTAGTTTAGTAACACTAACAATTGGTACCCCTAATGATTGATAATTGGAACACAATAATTAAGTTTTCAGAAGAATTGAGGTATTACGCAGAGCAGCGGGCTTAAAGGTCGCTTGAAATAAAAACTTAACAGATCATCAAATACTTTGATAATAAATAAACCCTAATATCTATTGGTTATATGCCTCCCATGTGATATCTGAACTATGTATTTGAAAGCGTTATATTATGTTCATAGAATTTTGATGATGAAATTGATATTTATATTTCTGCTGACGGCAATTTGTCTAATCGCTAATGATATTAAAGTATTGCATTCTTTAGCAAAGAATGGCGATGAAGACGAAAATTTGATCTAGCACTTGAATATCTTGAAGCTTTTCTTGCGTAGGTGCTTGAGTTCTGTTTTAAAATGGTACTCCCACTGAGAATCGAACTCAAATCTTCGGCTCCGGAAACCGACGTGTTATCCATTACACTATGGGAGCGTTTAATAGTTAACTAGAGATCCTATCCTAAATAAAGTTTCAACGAAAAACAAGCTCATCCTTATTCATTGTTTGCGCAACAGTCAAAACAACCCCCATTGAGAGAAAGAATAAAAATTTTATTAACTAAAAAATTTAGCCGTTTTTTTAATTCATAAAATTATAGTTGTCAGAAATTTTTTACTTCAGATATTCGACTAAAAATACCCAAAAATTTATAAAATATCTATCAAACCGATTGAATAATCATTGGTTTTATTCAATGTTTCATTTTTTTAATTTGCTAATATAGACACTGAAAATTGTGTAATCTACCCATTTCATATTTTATAAAGGGTCAGAATTGTAAAGAATTTCGCTTAATTAGATATTAGGTCAAAAATTAATCCTATATTGGATTCATTGGCTTATGGGCATAAAATTTGCAGCATTTGATTGTCGTTTAAACAATCAATTAGGTTAAAAGTTATGAGACATGGTGATATTTCAAGTAGCTCTGACACTGTCGGTGTAGCAGTAGTGAATTACAAAATGCCGCGTTTACACACACGCGAGGAAGTTCTAGAAAATGCCCACAAAATTGCAGACATGATGAAAGGAATGAAAGTGGGACTTCCAGGAATGGATTTAGTCGTTTTTCCGGAATATAGCACAATGGGAATCATGTATGATCCAGATGAAATGATGGAAACTGCTGCAACCGTCCCAGGGGATGAAACTTCAATCTTTGCCAAAGCATGTATTGAGGCTGACACATGGGGAGTATTTTCACTCACCGGTGAAAGGCATGAAGAACATCCCAAGAAAGCCCCTTACAACACCTTGATTTTAATAAATAACAAAGGCGAAGTCGTTCAAAAGTATCGCAAATGCATTCCTTGGTGTCCCATTGAGGGTTGGTACCCCGGAGATACAACCTATGTTACTGAGGGTCCCAAAGGATTAAAAATAAGTATGATCATTTGTGATGACGGCAATTATCCCGAAATTTGGAGAGACTGCGCTATGAAGGGTGCTGAATTAATTATTAGATGTCAGGGGTATATGTATCCAGCCAAAGAGCAACAAGTTATGATGGCCAAATGTATGGCATGGGCGAATAACAGTTATGTAGCAGTGGCTAATGCTACCGGTTTTGATGGGGTGTACTCTTATTTTGGTCACTCTGCAATTATTGGTTTTGATGGCCGTTCCCTTGGTGAATGCGGGGAAGAAGATATGGGAGTACAATATGCTCAACTTTCAGTCAGTGAAATCCGCGATGCAAGAGCCAATGACCAGTCGCAAAACCACCTTTTCAAACTTCTCCATCGAGGTTATACTGGTGTTTATAATTCTGGAGATGGAGACAAGGGCGTTGCTGCTTGCCCCTTCGATTTCTACAGAAGTTGGGTTATGGATGCTGAAAAAACCCAAGCAGATGTTGAAAAATTCACAAGATCGACTCTTGGAACCAGTGAGTGCCCGGTAGGAAATTTACCAACGGAAGAAAAAGAAGCGGAGGCGGGCTAATAGCCCACCTCTAATTAGAAATTCAATTTCTTTACCCTCTTTCGTTGGGATTCAATCATTCTCACAGATTGACTCGTTTCATTATTTGTCAATTCAAGTTTTCATACTTTTTAACCATGCCTTTCATAAATGATGTTGTAAAAAGTAACCAAGAAAATTTGGCAAAAGCTAAAGCGAATTCTACTCCTAGGTTGTCGCGTTTTCTATTCAAACCTGAAAATGTGATAAAAAACCTTTCGAATCAAATAATTGGACAAAAACAAATGATTCATGCAGTAGGAGAAGTTCTACAGGTTATAAAAGCAGATTTTGGATCTGAGAGCCGTCCGCTCTCAGTAATGATGTTTTTGGGTCCTACCGGAGTTGGAAAAACTGAAACTGTGAAAGTTCTCACAGAATCCATTCTGGGAGATGCGGACAAATTGTGTAGGATTGATATGAACACCCTTTCACAAGAGCATTATGCAGCCTCTATCACAGGGGCCCCGCCTGGCTATGTTGGAAGTAAAGAAAACACTTCACTATTAAAACCGGAAGCAATTGAGGGTTCGTTCAGCAGACCCGGGATTGTACTTTTTGATGAGATCGAAAAAGCCAGTAAAAATGTCGAACGGTCTCTTTTGAGTGTTCTCGACGATGGCAGGTTGGATTTAACAGGAGGCACCAAGCAAATCAATTTTCGGAATGCAATCATATTTATGACAAGCAATATCGGAGCTTCAGAATTATCAGCGTATCACAAAAAATTCGATACAGGTTGGCGATCTATTTTCAAATGGAAACCGTCTAAGAAAATGGAAAGTGAAATTCTAAAAAATGCCTTGGAAAAAAAGTTTGATCCTGAATTTATCAATCGAATAGACCGAATTGTCTGTTTCGATAGACTTGAATCCAGTTCCGTTCAAGATTTAGTAAAGTTGAATGTAAAAAGACTCAATAAGCGATTGAGAAAGCACAATGCAACCTTGCAACTATCAAAATCCGCTGAGGATTTTTTCAAATCCCATTACGATGAGCAATACGGAGCTAGAGATCTAGAGAGGAAAATAATTGCTCATTTAGAGCCAGCATTGGCATTTGCACTCAATGCAAACCCAGAGATTGAAACTTTTACTTCAAAATGCAGAAAAAACAAAATATGCATTTCCCCTAAATTGTAAGAGACTTCTAATCACTCAAATTAAAAAAATTTGAGAAATTATGGGGTGGAAGACGGGACTCGAACCCGCGGCCCTCGGTACCACAAACCGATGCTCTAACCAACTGAGCTACATCCACCATAAAATTCAGAATTTTCGAATATGGGTCATTTTTAAACCCGTGTCAATCCCTCATTTTATCTATTCACTCCTAAGTAAATAAAATCGCTTAGGATCCATAAAACAATCTAAAAGACGACTTGGGTTTCCATACTTTAAACCCTTAGAAACTGAATCCAAACCCTCATACAACAAACCCAAATGAGTCCCATATTGTTTGAGAGAAAAGCCCTCATTTATTTTAGATTTATTCCAATCAATGAGCGATTCGTCGAATTCTAAATTTACATCCAAAGAACAATGCTCCATCCGCTCATCAACAGTCAATTCAGCCAATTTTTCTAATACAGATTCCTGCATGGCTTCATTCAATCGTGAGAACTCAACCCGATCATCTGAGACCGCATTTTCATAAGCAGTTTGAACTGCATTCACAGGAAGATCTTTTTGATAAGAATTATAATAATTTTCAATTGCTTTTTTGATATGATTCAGCAATCGATCCGCTCCTACCCATTCGAGAGGAACAAATATATTTTCATAAAAGTTTTTCAAAAGAATTCCTTTTTCTGAAAAATCAGTAGTAATCTCAGGAAGATTTCTTCCTGAAACTGCTTTATTCATGAGCCAAGGTTCTAGGAATCCAAGTCCAAAACCCTCGGCAATACTTGTAGAAATTACCCCTGAAGAGGCATCAACAATTTGATCAAAAGTTCCTGAAAATTGCTCTGCAGCTCCTAAAATTGCATGAATCTTTAAATCCTCTATCACCCTTTTCCAACGATTATAAAGGGGCATGACATCTGGATTGGTAGGTGGAAGCGTATTGATATACAACCTTTTTTTCTTATCTAACATAGACAACAAAAGCATCTCGCCTATATTTTTCCTACGAACCATTCGGACCGGATATAAAACCCTTTCTTTATTCTGCAGAGATGGATGGAACATACTTTCATCCCATGGTTCTACATCTTGTGATTCAACAGAAACTGGATTGGGCAGCAGATGGATATAAGACTCCTCAATTCCCGATAAATTTAAAAACTGATAGTCTCTTCGATTCAAAACCGCATATTGAATATTAGATGCATAAGGATACAATTTAGAAATATCAGAGCTTGTCTCAATAATTCTCTTGTAGTTTGAGGGTCGACCGTCTTCCGCATAATCATGAATCTGCAAAAGCATTCTAACTCCCTTTTGAGCTAACAGATGAACCACATCTACCATGCTGTTGTTCTTTCCCAGAGAATGATTGTGAATGTGCCAAACATCAGGAACGCCACCTAATAGTATCCTGGCTTCCTCCTCCAAAGTCTGAACCAAGTCAGAAGGATCAGAAATCTCAAAATTATTCGAATAATCCAAACTTGGAATGCAACTGCTGACTGGAAACAATTCTTTGTTTAAAGGCCTTCCCGACAACAAACAAATCTCAATGTCTTCTTTACAATGCAAGCTCAATGCATCCATTGCATTTTGAACAACACGAGTCACCCCCCCCCGTTCAAAATGGTAATGCACAATGGCAAGTTTCATAAAATGCAACTACTGGATCTTGAATTTTTCTCGATACTCAGGAATTTCGATCATAGGAGGTCTTTCCACTTCATGAATTTCATGGGTAATTTGTTTGTACTCTTTATCCTCAACTTGAAATTGGCGATACAAGGTTTCCATACTAGGGAGTGAGTTGACCATCCCATAGCTTTTCATTCTACTCAAAAAGGATTGCAAAATACCAAAGGACATTTTACCCAAAGCATTCGTTGTCTGATTCCTGTGAACCCGCTCTTCAATATCCGTTTGGGCAAAAGCATCCAAACCCCATTTTTTATGAACATCCATAAGATGAGAAGTCTCAACTCCATAACCAATGGGGAATGAGATTTTTTCTAGGACTTCTCTTCGAACTGCATACTCGCCAGATAAAGGTTGAATCAATGCAGTCAGTTCTGGAAAGAAGAGCGAAAAAAGTGGACGCACTAAAATTTCAGTGACTCGCCCGCCGCCACTCGATCGGATCCCAGAAGAGTGGGTAATTGGACGATCATAAAAAGCCTTCACATAATGGATAGTATCTCGATAAATCAATGGGGCCACTAGTCCAGTAACAAATCTTGGGTGAATGTTGCTAATGTCAGCATCCACATAACAAATAATATCTCCTTCGAGTTGATAAATAGCTTTCCAAAGATTCTCTCCCTTGCCTCGCTTAAAACCCTGTGTCGGTAAAATATCAGCAGACAAATAAACTTCAGCTCCAAAGGATTTTGCGACTTCTCTAGTCTTATCCGTAGATCCAGAGTCAATCACTACTAATTCATCTATCAGCTTGTATCGATCCATCAATTCGGAACGGAGTATGACGATTTCTTTGCCAATTGTTTTTTCCTCATTAAGAGTAGGAATACAAACTGAAATTTTTAAATTCTTTTCTTCCTTTACACGGATCAATTCCAAAACATCCCAAAATTCGGAATAGTGAAAAGTGTTCTTTTTAATCCAATTCTCTATCATCACAATTTCCCTCATCAATATTTTGTAAAACAGACACGATTTGAGTCACCCCAGAGCAAATAGGATCAATCAATAAATACTCATCTGTCTCGTGAATTTTCTTACCTTTACTCACTCCCAAAGTCACGCTTGGAA
The DNA here is from genome assembly GCA_913049555.1 of uncultured Opitutia bacterium. Classification (GTDB taxonomy): domain Bacteria; phylum Verrucomicrobiota; class Verrucomicrobiia; order Opitutales; family CAJWYM01; genus CAJWYM01. Next base: position 4,993 of record CAJWYM010000040.1, on the reverse strand, counting down.
TATCTGCGCCCAAAAGAGCACTCAATTCTCCTGTGCTAGGATCAATTCTAGTGTCGACTTCCAAAGCCTCTAAAACAGAGCGGACGGTTTTAACCAATGGGTGACCAAATGAGATTCCGCCAGGAGACCTTCTAGCAATCTCCTTCATTCTCAATTGAATTCCATGCTCCACCTCCATGGAATGCAGAATCTCTAACACCTCCTCCTCTATCTCTGTCACTACTCCAAAATCATTAGATTGAATCTCAAACCTTAGAATCCCCTGTAAAGGAACTGTATTGTAAGCAGTGCCACAATTCAAAGACCCAAATACAATATTTGTCTTAGGCTCTTTCGGCAAACGAATCCCCCTCAATTGACTGATCAATTGATTCATATGACCAATAGCTCCAGAAGCCCCAGTCTGTGACCAGTCATAATCTTCAGGGATGTCCAAGAAAATTTTGGCACGAAGCATACCAATAGATGAATAACTAAGCCGTCCTAATTGAACCCCTTCAACACAAACCCCAGCTCGATACAACACTCTTTTATGTTCATCCAAAAAGTGATTGATACCTGCGAGATTACCCTTTCCACGACTCTGGGTCACCCCAACCAACTGGATATTATCTTTCAATCTTATATCCATCCTTTCAAAGAGCTTAGGCAAAGTTGCAAGCAGAGAAAGCCCAATAGAATTTTTTGCAATTCCAGGTCCCGTAATCCGATCTGCGTCTAAACTCATAACAGGATCATGCAGACCTTTCATGACTGTGTCTGCATGAGCTACCATAAGGATGGTATTTTTGCCTTCGGTTCCTGGGATAAGTCCTAGTCCATTTCCAGCCTCGTCGACTGAAATATTATCTAATTGGGCCTCTTGAAAACGATCAATTAAAAATTGAATCCTTTTACTTTCTTTATGAGTAGGGGCCGGAATTTCAGCAAATAAAACAGCATTGGAGAGTATAATATCCCTCATTGCTGTGATCTCAGCCTCCATATTTTTCAGTTTTTTTCGATCTGCATTTTTCATTTTTAACTTTCTGAAAACATTGTCTTACTGAATCTAAATTAACATTATTCAATAAAAACGACTATCATTCCACCTAAAAAAAATAATTTGTTCTTAGAGGTAGATTGTGTGAACTTTAGCATTTAAAATGCCATTCACAATCGATTTATAAAATAGCCTATAAATGAATCATATTCATAAATGTCCCTTTAAAAAGTTTGGATTTGAATCTTAAAAGATACAATAAGATGAATTATAAAATATTATTAAAACGAAAAAATATTGATTGATAGCATTTTAAGCATACAAACGGATTCCTTGTAATATTGGGATACCATTTGGAATGCGATTGGAGTCAAAGCTACAAATCAAAGGATCCTCAGTGAAAAAAAGAATTTTTTTTAATAATTTTAAATATACTGAAAACAAGATCATTACACAGATATAAAAAAATTCATCTTGCAACCAATCACGGAATTCATCATTTTTTATTATTCTATAATCTTTATTAAAAATGAGCTTACAAGACATGAAATACAGAGAAGCAAAAGAGATCCTAGCTAAGCAAAAAGAAGCGCAAGAGACAATCAATCGCTTCAAAGGGCTTGAAACTTTTGGCAAAAGAATTGGTTACCCCAGCAACAAAGAATTGATTGTTGATCTTCTAGAAATGGAAAATGAAGAAAACATTCTAGGTTTATTGAGCAACTACAAAGACCTGCTAAATGGGGATAAAAAAGTTACAAGTAAACAACCTTCAGAAGAACTCACTCCCGGTAAAAAAATGATTATTCGCGAAGAGCTTGATCAAGGTAAAACCATCAGTGAAGTAGCCAAGACCTACGAACTAAGTGAGGATCAAGTTAAAAGCGCTCTACCCGACGACTAAGAATTTTCTTTTAAAGCCCTCTTAATTTTAAAGAATGCCTGAACAAGTTCTCGGCATTCTTTTTTGTATATACCTGATACGACCTCCGTGCGGTGATTACTCTTTTCTAAATCATTGACATTATATGCACCCCCCATGCCACCCATTTTAGGGTCTGAAAAGGCATAAACTACCCGACCAAAACGAGCCATTATCATCATACCAGAACACATAGGGCAGGGCTCTTTGGTAACATAAATAGTAGCTTCATTCATCCTCCAATCCCCAATGCGACTGGATGCTTGAGTAACAGCAATCATTTCAGCATGAGCGGTTGGGTCTTTGAGACCCTCAACAAGATTGTGTCCTTGACCAATGACTTCTCCCTTATGTTCAATAACAGCTCCAATTGGTACTTCTCCCAACTTCCAAGCTCGGATTGCTTGATTGTAGGCAAGTTTCATAAAATAAAGATCATCTCGCAACAACTCTGAAGGAAAAACTTTATCAAAAGGACAATCGAAAGGCTTGAAAGAATCCATAATTTATTTTTACACGAAAATAATACATTTGTAAAACGACGAATCTTATCTCTTTCGACCCAAGAAAAGTCTCTTTTTTTAATATTCTACTGAAAATATTAAAACCATTTCCAAAAAATACACTCAGTTGTATAGGCTAAAAAAGATTTAAAGATTAATAAATGGAATCATTTTTACCAAGATACAAGAAGTCCCATTGATTAAAGCCAAACAATACAATCGAAAAAGAAATTCAATCATAAGCAATTGGAGCGAAATGAATGATTCAATTCTGCGATGGAAACTTTTGGAACTCTCAAGATTTTCATAAATTATTTGATTTTAATATTTAAATCTTGGAATCATAGTCCTAATCAGGAATTCGAGTTAAACTCTTCGTTAATAAAAAGCGGTCAATAGTTTGATAAAAAGTGGCATTGAAAATCTATACAAAAAGAGTATCTGTTTTGCATGATCAAATTCCATGCAATTATCACCTCATTTTTCTTTCTCTGGTTATTTAATAGTGTTTATCCAACCAGAAAAAACCTCCTCATTATAACCGTGGACGATTTGAAGCCAACACTCGGATATTACCAAGATAAAAGTGCAAAAACACCCCATATAGATGCATTGGCTCGGCGAAGCACAGCTTTTTTGAGAAACTATTGTCAACAAGCAGTTTGTGCTCCCTCAAGGGTCAGTATGATGACAGGGATGCGACCAGATAGCACTGGAGTTCAAGATTTACACACCTTTATGCGAGATATAAACCCAAAAACAATCACGCTTCCACAACATCTAAAAAATCAAGGATATCGTTCAATTGGCTATGGAAAAATATTGCATGGGGCCAAAAATGATGATCCAGAATCATGGGATGAAAGATACCTAGATCAACATCTCAATTACTCAGAAAATCATCCTAATCCAGTTATTTTCAAATTCCAAAACCCAAAAATACACAAGAAATACAATGAATACATCCAAAACTCAGTATTCAAACCTTATCAAATAGGTAAAATACAAAAAAAGTTAAAAGTTGAAGAACTCTATCCGGCCACAGAGTCTTTTGAGCTACCTGACGATGCCTATCCTGACGGATCTATGGCGAATGCATCCATTCTAAGGCTTTCCAAATTAGCAAAAGAACAGGAACCATTCATAATGACTTTGGGATTTAGAAAGCCCCATTTACCATTCAATGCTCCAAAAAAATACTGGGATATATACAATCGTAATGATTTCACATTAAGCCCCTCCCAAACACAACCCCTTGGAGCCCCAAAAATTGCCATGCACAGCTTTGGTGAATTAGGAGCTTACTCTGGATTCAAAACAGGAGAAAATGTACCTGAAGCAAAACAAAAAGAACTAATCCATGGGTATTATGCCTGTGTCTCTTACGTGGATGCACAAATTGGAAAAGTTATGGAAGCTATGGATTATTCAGGATTGTCCAAAAACACAGTCATCGTCTTTTGGGGAGACCATGGATATCATTTAGGCGATCATGGAATCTGGTGCAAACATTCTAACTTTGAACAAGCCACTGCAACTCCACTACTGATAATGGATCCCACCATAAAACCCGATCAAAAAGTTCATCATCCAACCGAATTAGTAGATATTTTTCCCTCAGTCTGCGAATTGCTTAACCTTCCTCGACCCAATGGGATTCAGGGAGACAGTCTTGTTCCCCTCATGAAAGATCCTTCAACCAAAATCAAAAACTATGCAATGAGTCAATATACCCGACATTCTCATCAAGGGTATTCGATTCGAACCAAGCGATACAGACTCACCTATTGGATGAAAAAAGGATTTTACAGTTTTATACCCTTCAAAAAAGACCTCCTCGACTATGTAGAGCTGTATGATTACCAAACAGATCCGCATGAAAAAATAAACCATGCCAAAAACATGGAATTCAAAGAAGTGTTAGAAAGAATGGAAACTCACATGCAACATTACTTTAAAAAATACGAAGATCCCCATTTGGCATCCACTATGCCAAATTTAATAGCGGATAAATCACGTAAATTTAAAAAATGAAAAACCTATTTTTTAAGAGCTTATGGAACGATAACATTATCATCAGTTCTTTTAATTAAAGAACTAGTTTTTTCAAACATTCCTATAATTCTTTGATCCCTATCCTTGCCAAAACTAATAAGAATTTCCTCATTCACTGGCTATTTTAACTTTCCAATCTGCACCTTTCTTATCTGTATCTAGATCCATATCAGTCTTACATTCTATTATTGCTCCCAAAAAGATTTTCTCCCAAATCATTTCATTGAATGTCTTGAGCCTCGTTCTTTCCCACTATTTTTACTACCTGATGATAATTGTTTCTTTAACTTAGATTTACCCTCTTCAGACCTTACAAACCAACCTCTTTTATCTCCATTCTCACAGAGGCCAACAAAATCATAAAATCAAAAAAACGACTACAATGGACCTAAAATTCAACCAAAACGTGGAAGTCTATACCAAAACTTAACGACTACAATTCGGCCGTTTTAAGACTCTAATTTTGAAATTAACAGATACGCCCTCACGTGGCCAGCAACCTGGCTCGACCAAAAAGGTCTTAATCCCACA
>CAJWYM010000039.1 GCA_913049555.1 uncultured Opitutia bacterium | reverse complement strand
AATTGGTAAGATGAACTGGACTTGTGATTTTTTCAATCAGATTTCCACTGTTAGCAACGTAATCATAACTGAATCCATCAACCGTTTTTAGTCTTCCTGCGTTGTCATGGTAAAATTACTTTAAATCTTCTTGGGGGAAGAACTTTTTTTGAGCCTATAATTGCAGTAGAGGGTAGCAAATAAAAAACAAAGGCAATAGTAAGGAAAGATCCATTGAAAAGATTGAATGAAAACCAAGTCATCGATATTTTTTTCTAAAGTTTCTCCTTGGGTGTTTTTTCTTATTTGGTAAACAAGCAATGAATATGAAAGACCAACAAACCCATAGCCCAAGTTATAAGACAGGCCTCGAAAACTAAGCACGGTTGCCCTTTCTGAAGAATCCGTAACTTTATTCAGGTAAAAACTCACAAAGAATGCAGTCATACCCATTGCAATATAGAGAAATGCCATTGGTAAAATCCCCCAAAATTTACCGAACATGCTCATCCCGAATAGACCAAAACCCACCAAAGATGCTACAATAAAATAGTTGATTACTAAGGATTTATTATTTGCTAAATAACGGCTTAATTTGGGAACTAATATACCCATGGATGCCATGACTGCACCAATAACCCCAAAAGTAGCCTCCGGAAGTGATATCAGTCTCATAAATTCACTGTTTATAGTTAATATCAAACGGACTACATGATCCATTAACAATCCTGCTAAAATAACTGAGAAAGCAATGGGTGTATGTAAAATCCAACTTCCAGCCTGAATTGTTTTAGTCCATGCTGTCGACATCTTACTTGTGTTTAATATTTGCACATTGCTTGAAGAATATCCTTTGTAATCGGAAATTTCTTTCATTGAACATGAAGAATAAATAGCTCCAAAGCTAAGTAGTAGAGTCAAGGCTATGGGGATTCTTAAAGTGAATAAAGAGGACAATTCAAGGTTGAATCCAAGCGTTGAGAAACAATGATTCAAAAACTCTGCATCGTACACAACAGCGCCTAAACTGAGTGCAATTACATAGGCAAAAGATTTCCATCGCATTGTTAGTTCCAAAACTCGATCCCACTGATCTGCAAGTCCCACTTGTTTGATCGAATCATATGCTAAGGCTTCGTCCGCTCCACTAGCTGCTGCTTCTGCAGCTCCACTGATCATACGATTGATTAAAAAAAATGAAAAAGTCCACCCGCTCTCGATGGGAGCAAATAAAATCAATAACATCTCAAACATCATTGCAAAACTAGCAAAGACTAGTAATTTTTTCCGGCCGAGGGTATCAGCTAAGGCTCCGGATGGAATTTCAAGTACAACGATGCTAATGGCCCAGACTCCATTTAAAATCCCGAACTGCTCCAGTGTAAGTCCATAATCAAGAAACAAGATTGTGAAGATTGGGTAATAAAATCGAGCATTGAAACAAATGCGAAATAGAATAAAAAGACGAATATTTTTTATTTCAAATGCAGACATAAGTTACCATTACAAAGCTTGTAGAGAGGAATCACGAGCTTCTTTAAAGAATATTTATAAAGTTTTTCGTATTTTAACAAAACTTTACCGCATTTTGCGGTATCACACCCTAATAATTGGACTATAATAGACACATAACCCAAATCAAGAACCCAATGAACAACCAATAAATATTATGAGCGCATTCAAAGACATACAAACAATCCAATACGAAGGACCAAAATCTAAAAATCCACTGGCATTCAAACATTACAACCCGGATGAGGTCGTTGAGGGAAAAACAATGAGAGAGTTGATGCGCTTCGCAGGTGCTTATTGGCATGTAATGAGGAATGAACTTGCGGATCCTTTCGGTCAAGGAACTGCAGACATGCCATGGGATGATGGTAAAAATACTCTTCAAACTGCAGTAGATCGTGTTCCAGTCTTTTTTGAGTTTCTTGAAAAATTGAGTTTAGATTATTACTGTTTTCATGATAGGGATGTTTCTCCTGAAGGTGCGACTTTGTCTGAGTCTAATAAAAATTTAGATCGAGTAGCGGATGAATTAGAAAAATTTCAAAACCAGACCGGGAAAAAACTATTGTGGGGAACTGCTTGTCTGTTTATTGACCCTCGCTACTCCCAAGGGGGTGCAACCACTCCAGATGCTAACGTTTATGCCTACGCAGCTGCTCAAGTCAAAAAGGCCATGGAAGTTACTCACCGTCTTGGTGGTCTTGGATATACTTTTTGGGGAGGTCGAGAAGGCTATTCAACCCTTATGAATACTGACATGAAGAGAGAACTCGATCACCTAGCTCGATTCTTCCATATGGCTGTTGATTACAAAAAAGAAATTGGTTTTGAAGGACCTTTTTATATTGAGCCCAAACCCCGTGAACCTTCTACTCATCAATACGACTCAGATTCCGCTGCTTGCTTGAATTTCTTACGCGAATACGATCTTACTGAACATTTTAAATTAAACATTGAAACGAACCACGCAACTTTAGCGGGTCACACGATGCAACACGAACTCACGGTTGCCATGAATGCTGACGCTCTTGGTTCTATTGATGCGAATCGGGGGGACGAATTGATCGGCTGGGATACGGACCAATTCCCAACGGATATTTACCAAACCACCGAAATAATGCTTTGTGTTTTAAAAATGGGTGGATTTCAAACGGGTGGTCTTAATTTTGACGCCAAACGCAGAAGAGAATCTCATGATCCGATCGATTTATTCTATGCCCACATTGGAGGAATGGATGCATTTGCCAGAGGCTTAAAAATTGCGGCTGCAATTCGGGAAGATGGTAGACTTGCAGAGGCGCTCCAAAACAGATATTCCACTTTTGACTCAGGCATTGGGGCCAAAGTGGAAGAGGGCAATACCTCCTTTAAAGAACTTGAAGAGTATGCACTCAACAATCCTGAACCCAAAGTGGCTTCCGGTCGTCAAGAGATGCTTGAAAATTTAATCAACGAATTCATTTAGGAGTCTAGGGTCATGTATTTAGGATTGGATAGTAGCACGCAGAGTCTTAAAGCTCTGCTTATTGATTCTGAAGCAGGGAAAATTCTCTCCTCTGCTTCCGTAAATTTCACAACTGATTTGCCTCAATACAATTCTCCAAATGGTGTTTTGGAGAATAAAGACCCACTGGTGAAACATTCCAATCCTATGCTTTGGGTATCCGCATTAGATCTTGTTCTAAAGCGACTCCAAGATTCAGGTCAAGACCTTAGTCAAGTTCTTGCGATCAGTGGTTGTGGACAGCAACATGGTTCTGTTTATGTCACTGCAGAATTTGAAGATTTGCTTAAAAATCTCCATATTGAGAATTCACTAGTCCATCAATTAGAGAATGGATTGTCTAGAACTACCTCTCCCATTTGGATGGACTCTAGCACAAGTAAATATTGTGAATATTTAGATTCAAAGATCGGAAATCGTTTACAAACAGACACAGGCTCCTCCGCTATTGAAAGATTTACTGGGGTGCAAATAAGAAAATTTTTTAAGGAAGATCCTGTTGGATATGAAAAAACTGCTTGCATTCACTTAGTGAGTTCTTTTTTAGCTTCGATTTTATCTGGTCATAATTGTCCTATTGATTTTGGTGATGCTTCAGGAATGAATCTTCTTAATCTTAAATCGAATGAGTGGGATGCCCAAATATTGGAGGCAATTGCTCCTAATTTGAAAGACAAACTCTTGCCCGCTGTTGCATCCAACTCGACAGTTGGAGGACTTCATTCATATTTCAGTAAATATGGTCTCAAGGAGGGGATTCCTATTGTAGCTTGGACAGGGGATAATCCAAGTAGCTTGATTGGTATGGGAGCCCATACACCTGGCACCATTGTAATCAGTCTTGGAACCAGTGATACTTTCTTCGCAGCTATGAATGAATTTAAAACGGATTCGAATGGCTATGGTCATGTTTTTGGCAATCCTGCAGGTGGATCTATGAGCTTAATTTGCTTTAAAAATGGTTCATTGGCTCGAGAATTTGTTAAAGACAAATACAAAGTGGATTGGAATTACTTTGGAAATGATGCTCTCCAAGAAACGGATCCTGGAAATCATGGGAATTTGATGCTTCCATTTATTGTTTCGGAAATCACTCCATTGATTCAAAAAGAGGGAGTTCACCTTGTGGGTGACCATGAATTTTGTAATGAATCTGCCCCTTGTTCCCAATACATCCGTGCGGTTTTGGAAACACAGTTTCAGAGTATGAAAATTCACAGCGAGTGGATCGGTGAAGAAGTTTCAAAAATACGGGTAACGGGTGGAGCTTCAGAGAGCGATGGTATTTGCCAAGTGATTGCAGATATATTTAAGTGTCCAGTTGAAAAAATAAATACTACGGATTCAGCAGCTCTCGGTGGAGCTATGAGGGCAGCTGAAGCTAGAAGTAACCAAACCTTCGATGAATTGGCTGATAAATTCACAAAATCTACTCAGATCATTGAATCTAGAAATAAATATTCTGCAACTTACAACAAGCACAATGATTTGGTCAAAAAAGCCCTACAAAACCTGTAAAATACTTTCCATTCTATCCCAATGTTAATAATGAACAGATCTAGCATTTATAATTTTGGAGGACTTTTACTTTTTTCTTAAAAGTACATGAATGTTCTTTGAATTTCTCATAGTTTCAAAGGGGATATTTATCCTTCAATCTCTTGTGCTAGGGAATTTTTTAATCAGGTCCATTCTGTGAATTTTGCCTATTTTACCGAAAGTTATCCACCCGATGCGATTCTGTCTTTGCTGGGTCTTCCTAGTAGACTTTTATAAAGATTAGAATCTTCATTAGTGGAGAATCACCGATTGGATTATTGATAAATACTTGGAGCTTACTTTAGACAAAACCTTTAAGAAGCAAAGCATCCCCCACTTTAAATCATGACTCACAAACTGTGATGATTTTAAAGATTGTCGAGGTGTTTTAGCCCCTTACAAAAAATCGGATGATTGTCCCCGAAAAAATAGTGACCAGATTTCAAATAATAAAGTTTTGAAATACAATTCTAAAAGCCATGATAATACAAAAAATTTTTAGAATTAAAGGGGTCCCAAAAGTCCAGTGTGTGGTTGAAAAAATACTTCCAAAAATCGAGGAGAAAGGAATTCATTAATAGCTAAGAGAATCTACAAGAATCTTAAAAATCAGGGAGAACAAGGGGCTAAAGGGAGTCAGGGAAAACTACCTTTGAAACATCTCTTTTATCTAGTAGCGATTTTTGAATACTCTCTTAGAATTTCACCTGTATATATCTGGCGGGGTCTATGAATCCTTCCTTGACCTTCAGCGAGTTCCTTCCAGTGAGCAATCCAACCTGGCATCCTTCCAATCGCGAATATAACAGTAAACATATCTAAGGGAATTCCAATAGATTGAAGGATAATTCCACTGTAGAAATCTACATTTGGATACAGCTTTCTTTTAACAAAGTAATCATCTTCTAAGGCAACACTTTCCAGTTTTTTAGCGATTTCAAGAATTGGTGTTTGAACGTTCAAAATATCTAAGACCTTTTCACAGGAAGCTTTTAAAATTTTGGCCCTTGGATCATAGTTCTTGTATACTCTGTGACCAAAACCCATGAGTCTTGCCTTGCCATTTTTGGCATCCTCTAAAAATTGGCTGCCATCATCACCTGAGGCATGAATTTCATTCAGCATTTTAATAACTGCCATGTTAGCTCCACCGTGGGAAGGGCCCCACAAGGCAGATACGCCAGCTGAAACAGAGGCAAATAAGTTTGCACCCCCAGAGGCAACCATCCTCACGGTAGAAGTGCTACAATTTTGCTCATGGTCCGTATGCAAAAGCAAGATTAGATTCAAAGCCTTAGAGATTTCTGTAGGGATTTCAGCGAATGCATTGGGCTCAGAATAGAGCATATGTAAAAAATTGTCACAATAGCCTTCGCCGCGCTTGGGGTACAAGACTGGTAGGCCTTCTCGAATCCTGTAGGTCGTTGCGGCAATACTAATTACCTTTGCAATTAATACTGCGGCTGCACTGTCGAAAGTAGCTAGATCTTTATCTCTATCGTTGGTTGTCATCTCTGGGTAGTAACACCCCAGTGCCTGCATTAAAGATGATAAAATTGCCATTGGATGAGAATTTACAGGAAATCCTTCATAAAACTTTTTCATACCCTCATGCACAGCAACATTGCCAAGGATAGACTTGTTAAATTCTTCTAACTGAGACTCCGATGGAAGTTCACCGTAAATAACGAGATAAGCGGTTTCTAAAAAATTTGAATTTTCTGCAAGTGACTCAATAGAATAACCTCTATGACGTAAAATTCCTTTTTCCCCATTAATAAAAGTAATATTACTATTACAAGAACCTGTGTTTCCATAACCTTCGTCAAAGGCTACGCATCCAGTATCAGCTCGAAGCTTTCTAGTATCGATTGCAACTTCACCTTCAGTTCCTTTGAACATAGGTAAGTTGTAGTTTTCGTTTCCAATTCTTAGTGTAGCGGTATCTTCCATTATTTTATCCAAGTTTGATTAATATGTATCGGGATAACTAGATAAATTATTTGTAATACTTTATGAAGTTACTATAAATTTGCAATCCTTTTGCCTGACTTTTTTCTGGGTGAAACTGTAATCCATAACAGTTCCCATTTTGAATACCACTTACGAATTCATGTCCGTAATTAGTTGTGCAGAGGGCAAGTTCTGAATCCTCAGGATTGGCATGATAGCTATGCACGAAATAAAAACTGTCTACACTTTTATTTTCATGAAAAACTGCCGAATCTCTTTTGAATTGAACCGGGTTCCAACCCATGTGAGGAATTTTAAATCCAGCTTCTAAGTCAAAACGTTTTACTTGACCTTTGAAAAGGCCAAGGCCTTCTGTGTTTCCTTCTTCTGAAAATTCAAATAAGACATGAAGTCCCAAACAGATCCCTAGGTAAGGCTTATCCTTTTCAATCCAATTTCTTAAGAAATGATCCAACCCTTTGGACTTTAGATGTCTCATACACTGAACCATGGCCCCTTGGCCGGGGAACACGATTGCTTGGTACATGGCTTCATCGAAAGGTTCCGAAACTACGTCCACTTGCCCTCCAGAATGTTCCAAGGCCCGACAAACGCTTCGAAGGTTACCCATTCCATAATCTAGCAGAGCTATTTTGAATTCACTCACTAAAAAACACCCTTGGTTGAATAAACTCCATCCGCCGCTCTACTCTCAATAGAAGTTGCCAAATCGAGAGCCCTTGCGAATCCTTTAAAAACCGCTTCTATAATATGGTGAGGTTCCTTTCCATACTTTAAATTTATATGCACATTGGCCCCGCAATCACAAGCAAAGGCTTGGAAAAATTCTTTAAATAAATCGACATTTAAGTCTTTAATAAAACGTGTGGGTGAGGAAACATTGTAGACCAAATAAGCTCGATTGCTCAAATCAATTGCACACTCTGCCAAAGAGTCATCCATAGGAAGTGTGAAGTGACCAAAACGTTTGATGCCTCTCTTGTCCCCAAGTGCTTGTTTTAAAACTTGTCCTAAGACAATTCCAACATCTTCTATTAAGTGGTGATAATCCACCTCCAGATCGCCTTCAGCTTCAACTTTTAGATCAAACAACCCATGCCTAGCAAAAGCATCCAACATATGATCAAAAAAAGGAATCCCTGTATCTACAAGAGCGTCTCCCCTACCATCAAGATTGATAGTAATTGAAATAACCGTCTCCTTTGTTTTTCTAGTTACTTGAGCTTTTCTTTCTCGATCCATGTCATTATAACCTTTTTAAATTGATCCATTTCTTGTTCAGTCCCGATGGTTACCCGAATCCCTTTTTGAGTCAACGAATGTTTAGGGAAATAACGTACTAAAATTTTATGCTTTTTCAAAAACTCAAAGACACTTTTTGCACAATCACCACTTATTTTTCCGCTTTCATCGCAAGGCTCCATAAATAAGAAATTTGTGCAACTGGCATGAACCTTCCAGCCTTGATCTAAAATCCAGTCCCTCAATTGATCTCTTGTAACTAAAATTTTATGGATAATTTCTTGATAGTACTCTAAGTCGTCCAAGGCGGCAATCGCTCCAACCTGTGATAATTTATTTACATTGTAAGGATCTCTAACCTTGTTAAGGACTTTAATAACCTCCAATGAACCCAATCCATACCCGACTCTCAATCCTGCAAGAGCATAAGATTTAGAAAAAGTTCTCGTCAAAAAAACATTATTATAGTCCTGAAGTAGCCCCACCGCGTTTTCACTGGCAAAATCAGCGTACGCTTCGTCGATGACAACCAGTCCCTCAAAATTTTCAACCACCTCTTTTAGCTTTTGATTGCTAAAACCGAAAGATAAAGGAGCATTTGGAGAAGTTAAAAACAAAATATTTGCCTGCGTGTTCTTGAGAGTTTTTACATCCAAATCTAAATCATCAGTTAATGGGATTTTTATAATACGAGAGCCTTGAATCTCTGAAAGAACCGGATAATGAGAATAACTGGGATCCAACATGGCTGCATCGTTGTTTTTATCCGTATAGGCTCTAAATAAAAGGTTTAAGAGGTCATCGGAACCATTGCCTATGATTACTTGATTCTTATCGAGTTTATGAAAAGAAGCTACTTTTGACCTCAACTCTTGGCAATCTGGATCTGGGTAGAGACCTAATGTGGGAAGAGCCTTTTGGATAGCCGCTGAAACTTTAGGACTAGGTGGAAAACAATTTTCATTTGTATTTAGCTTTATCCACCCACTCTCTTGGGGTTGCTCTCCAGGAACATAAGCGTTCAGAGAAGCTAGGTGTTTGATTTCGCTAAAGGACATACTTATAGGATTGCACAATCTAATAAAATTAAAAAGGCTCCAATTGAATTGGAGCCTTGGAATAAAAAGTTCTAATAATTGGTATAATTTGCAATTGTTAAGATCAGAGAAGCTCTTGGGTATTGACTTTAGAAACAATTTGGCCAGTTCCTTCTTGCTCAATCCATAAATCCATCTTGTTACCCTCTTTAGAGCCATTCACAAAGTAATGTCCAGGTGCACTCAAATTAGCTTGAATTAAGGCTTTGAATTTGTAATTACCATCCGAAGTAGTCAACTTTCCTTTGATATTGAAAAATTGACTTTTAGCCAAGACCGGAATCTTACGGTTAGACCCCATAAAAGAAGCAACCTTTTTCTCACCCTCAACTGCAGTGACCCAAACCTTGAGGGATCCAAAAGGTAAATCGTGATCTCCACCGCGAATCGTGCAGGGTGCAAGATCTGGATGGTAGTTACTAGAATGAATCGTTCCACATGAAGTGATGAGAGCTGCAAGCATGCACGTGAATAAAGGGTATAGAATATAGTTTCTTATCATAGTCTAAAAAGCTACCAGAACTTATCATGGGATAGCAAATAGAAATTTTTTGAAAAATCCCATTTACTGAATTACCTATTCTAAAATCTTACTTAAAAACATTCACTCATATGGAATTTCAAAAAGAACAAATAGATAATTATCGAAAGGATGTTTTAAAGAACATTTCTAAATCTGTGGACAGTGTCCTCCCAAAGTATTTAGAAAATATGTCCGCTGATTATTTTATTGGGGTGAAATATGAAACTCAACTGGCTCACCTCACTTCATTAATTGCCGGAGATAGTTCTGGTAAATCTTTAGATCAGATGTTTGTAAATGAGGAGGACAATACGGTCACCTTTATCCGAGAAGATTTGAAGTCTAGGCAAATTTGTGAAGCCATGGATCAACTACCTGCCGAAGCTCTACATGCAGCAAAAATTTACTCCGCTTTAGATAATAAATGGATGATTCTTGAATTCCACTTTGGGCAACTTAAAAAAGTGAATCTAACGGATCCATTTCAGGAAGAAAAAATCAACACAATTCATGCTTATGTTAGGAGATACCATTCTGAATTAGAGATAGAATCCATTGAAAAGCATCTTAAAATCTGTTCTGAAAGATACTTAAAAGCAGTTTCCCCCAATGCATTTATCCAAAATTTTCAATTAATTGAGTCTTTGAAGGATACGCATGACTGCAAAATTATAGATAAAAAAACGGGCAAAGATGGGGAACTCCATTTATCTCTTGCATTTGGAAATTATGATCGTCGCAGAATTTTTGGAAGAATTTGCCAATACCTAGACGGCGAGGACGTTGCCCTATCAAAAGTTATTCTGGAGACCTTTGAAGAACCTAACCATGAAAGAGTTTCTTTGATCTCTTTAGTTCTAAATCCTTTAAGATCTCAGATCTCCAAAGACATTGAAAAAACTACTTCAAGATGGAAGTTAGATTTATGTAGGATCCCTTACTTGGATAAAGCAGTATTATCCTTTTATGATCATCATGAAAATTGGAGTCTGCAGGACATTGAAATTCTTTTGTTGTTGGCCAATTTATCTCATCAAAAATTAGTCAAAACCGACACCATAAGGTACTCCAAAAATCGAATTATTGATCTCATACAAAAAGACCTAGAACTCAGTGAATTCATTGTAAAATTCTTCAATCAAAAATTTCTAGATCCACAGAGAAAACTCTCTGAAAAAGAGGTTTCTGAAAAAGTCAAAAGACTAAAAGATCAAGTTTCAAGATCAGCATTGACAAGTCACAGTGAAATTCTCCTGCATTCTTTGATCGATGCTGCTCGTGATATTGAGAAAACCAATTTGTTCAATCCAAAAAGATACTCACTTGCTGTAAGAGTTAATTCAAGGTTTTTACAGACACAAGATAGAAATGAACTTCCATTTGGTGTGTTTTATTCCTACGGCCGTAATTTTACTGGTTTCCATGTTCGTTTCAGAGATATTTCTCGAGGTGGGATGAGAATTGTTCAACCCAGAAGCTGGGAGGAATTCACTCTGGAACAGGAGAGGCACTATGATGAAGTCTATGACTTGGCATATGCCCAACAACTTAAGAATAAGGATATTCCTGAAGGCGGGTCTAAAGCGGTGATACTGGCAAATCCGATTTCTGACATAGAATTTTCGGCTAAAGTATTTGCTGACTGTTTGCTAGACTTAACCATCCCCAACGCCATCCAATCTGAAAACCAAAAAGATTATTACAACAAACCAGAATTTATCTACCTTGGACCCGACGAAAGGGTTTCCCCAGAAATCATTAATTGGATTGTCAATCGAGCAGTATCTAAAGGATGTCCAATGCCAGCTGCATTTATGTCCTCAAAACCAGGTGCAGGTATCAACCATAAAGAGTATGGAGTCACAAGTGAAGGAGTCACGGTTTTTCTTGAGGCAGCCCTTAAATTTAAAAATATAAACCCTTACACAGATCCATTCACAATCAAAATAACAGGAGGTCCAGACGGAGATGTAGCAGGAAATGAAATAAGAATTCTCTTCGAAAAATTTGGTAAAAATGCAAAGATACTTGGGATTGCAGATGGGTTGGGTTGTGCGGAAGATCCCCAAGGACTTAATTCGGAAGAATTATTACGATTGGTTGAAATGCAAATGCCCATAACTTCTTTTAAACCTGAAAAGTTGAGTGAATCAGGAATATTAAAAACTTTGAATTCAGAGAATGGGGCTGCATTCAGAAATAATATGCACAATCGATTGAAAACCGATGTTTTTATTCCAGCAGGAGGGCGGCCTCAAACCATCAATGAGAAGAATTGCAGTCAATTCCTCACAGATGGTGTTCCGTCTTCCACAATTATAGTTGAGGGAGCCAACCTTTTTATAACTCCTAAGGCCAGAGAATTTCTCTCAACGCATGGAGTTCTGATTGTAAAAGACAGTTCCGCCAACAAGTGTGGGGTTATTTGCTCAAGTTTAGAAATTCTTTCATCGATGCTTCTTACTGAGGATGAGTTTATGGAAATCAAAGCAATTTTTATCGAAGAAGTTCTAGAAAAACTAAGATTTTTAGCCAAACTAGAAGCCAATGCTTTGTTCAAAGAATTCCGTCACCGCCCAAGTTCCTCTTTACCTGCAATCAGCGTACATTTAAGTCAATCTATAACAAAAGTTAAAGATGCTTTAGGAATCGCTTTTGATAAAATGAAAGAAAAAGAACCGAATTGGATTGATGAATGTATACGCAACTACGTTCCTAATATTTTGTTAAAACAAATGGAATCGATGGAGTCATTAAAAACTAAAATTCCGACCGTCTATATCAAGCAAATTATAGCCTCCAGTTTAGCGGGTAAAATCGTTTACAAAGAGGGAATTGACTATTTTAAATATATGAAAGAAGCGGAGATTGTCGAACTCGCTCTAAGATATTTCAAAACAGAAATAGAGGTTCAGTTTATTATTGATGAAGTGAATCATTCAGACCTAAAAAGTAAAGAGATTATATCCCAGTTACTTGCAGGTGGAGCTACCAGCGCTCTTTTGAAAAATGTCATCGAATAATCCACAAAATCACACGACTAAATAATTAAGATCACAGAATGAGAGAAATCTTTAATGTCTCGGTTTATAATATCCATATTTCGCTGAATACTAAAAATATAAGTTCCAGTTTCCCTAGAAATTGATTCTGTGAGAGCATTGACTTTTTTTTCTCTTTCCACATAACTGGATTTTTCTTGTTCTCTTGAGTTGCGAAACATAGCTAAATCCAGCCCTTCCGTATTCATAAAAAAATACTGATCCGAGCGACTCATATAAAAGTCATCATTTTGCCCAAATTTTTCACTAGGTAATTGATCGATCTCATAACTCGCATTCCCCTCAATATTATCGAGATTTTTTTGAAGATCTGTGGAAAGAGCGCCTATTTTTTTATTTTCTTCAATTGATTTTGCCCATTGTCTATCAATAATATAAAGACCAAGAGCAATTAAAATAGTTATAAATACAGCAAAAATGCGCCCTGCATAGTTGTCCTCTGTATAACCTTTCCAAGTTCGTGATGCACTCGAGTTGACTTCACTAAACATAGATCCAGAGACTACACTTTGGATAATTTCACTGTCACGTGAGGATGGTTTGATGTTATCAGAAAGAGCGAGGTCGCTGAGAGCAGAGTCCTCTTTCAAAGAATCTGATGGGACTGCTTTTTCGTAAATAAGACTCAAGCGGTCGAACAACTTTTTACGGTCAGAGTTTTTACTCAATTCATCAAAAAATACACGACTTTCTGATTCATCGATATTTCCATCGAAGTATGCATTCATCAAGCGATCAAACTCTTTATGAGTCACAATGAAATCCTTTAAACTACAACTTGTATTCCCGGTTTTTTAAATCAATCAAGTAAGAGGCATACTGCGTTTTTGCATGCATATCTATGGAACATTGCAATTCGATGTCAGTGATCCAACCATAAAGATAAGCGATTTCCTCCAAACAAGCAACTTTTAGTCCCTGACGTTTTTCAACCACTTGAACGAAATTAGAAGCCTCAAGTAGACTATCATGAGTCCCTGTATCCAACCAAGCCGTGCCACGACTCAATATACTTACATCCAAAGAACCCTCCTTTAGGTAAACTTTATTGAGGTCTGTAATTTCTAATTCTCCTCTTGAGGAGGGTTTTAAATTCTTAGCCTTCTCACATACGGATTCATCATAAAAATAAATACCTGGAACCGCATAATTTGATTTAGGGTGCTTAGGTTTTTCCTCTAAGCTGATCACTTTCCCCGTATCATTAAACTCAACAACCCCATATTCACAGGGGTTAGAGACGTAATAACCGAAAACACCTGCTCCAGAAATTTTCGCATTGCTTGTTCGGATTTGATGATGAAAATTGGATCCATAAAATAAATTATCGCCGAGAATTAAGGCAGCAGGAGATCCATTTAAAAAATCTTCACCTATTAAAAATGCTTGAGCCAGTCCCTCAGGTTTTTCTTGAACAGCAAATTCAATCTTAATCCCAAAACGAGAACCATCCCCCAATAAGTTTTCAAAAAGGGTCTTGTCTTGTGGTGTAGATATAATCAAAACCTCCTGAATCCCTGCTAGCATTAAAACAGATAGCGGGTAATAAATCATAGGTTTATCATAAACAGCCATCAACTGCTTCGTAACGGATATAGTGAGAGGATAGAGTCTAGTTCCGGAGCCACCTGCGAGTACAATCCCTTTTCGTTTCATATAAAAATCAAGCCTGAGTTCCTAGTCTTTGCCGTTGGTAAGATTTATTAAATATGTGATCACACCAGTTTGTATTTTCTAAATACCAATCAATTGTTTTGTTGATTCCAGTCTTGAAAGTTTCCTTAGGTTTCCAACCCAATTCTCGATTGATTTTAGAACAGTCAATTGCATAACGAAAATCATGTCCCGGACGGTCTTTGACAAAAATTTTGAGATCTTGGTAAGAGGTCTGGTCCTTTCTTGGGGTTTTTTCATCCAAGAGCGAGCAAATAGAGTCAATAATTTCTAAATTTGGCATTTCGTTACAACCACCAATGTTATAAGTTTCACCCAGATTTCCACCTTTCAATACAGACCAAATGGCATCACAATGATCTTCCACATACAACCAATCTCTAACATTCATACCATCTCCATAAATAGGAAGACTTTTTCCTTCTAGAGCATTCAGAACCATAAGTGGAATTAACTTTTCAGGAAATTGATAAGGACCATAATTATTGGAGCAATTGGTAGTAATAACTGGCATTCCATAAGTATGGAAACCAGCTCGCACGATATGATCGCTGGAGGCTTTGGATGCAGAGTAAGGACTGTTTGGTTGGTATGGAGTTTCTTCGGTAAATGCCGGGTCACTAAAGTTCAAAGAACCATAGACCTCGTCCGTGGAAACATGTAAAAAACGGAATCCTTCTTTTTTATTCCCACTCAAATTTTGCCAATACTCTCTAGCACTGTTTAACAATCTCAATGTTCCAATTACATTGGTTTCAAAAAAGGGTTCTGGGCTGTCAATGGATCTATCAACATGAGACTCAGCTGCGAAATTTACTACAAAATCTATCTCTTCATTTTTGAATAAACTGTCCAATAGGCTTTTGTCACCGATATCTCCATGAACAAATTTATAATTCTTAGAATTTTCAAGATCTAGCAAATTCTCGGGATTTCCAGCATACGTAAGCTTATCCAAGTTAATAATTTGTATCTCTTGAGACAAATTTGAGAGATATCGAACAAAATTAGATCCAATAAATCCACAACCACCAGTTATTAAAATTGTTTTCAAAGTTTTAAAAGGTAAGAAATGTTAGAAAAATAAAAAAATAGTTAAAAGGGTATAAAAAAGCCCCTATTGCAAAAATAGAGGCTTTCTAATAGAAAAATACTACGCAACTCGCTCAACAATCAGTTCCACAGGATTGGGTCTTTTGGGGGCCAAACGATAAGCTTCGCGGAAATACTCTAAGGCCTGTTCGAGCAAAGCTTCGTTGTTGTAGTGAATCATCATTAGCGGCTCGCCTTGTTTGATTTGAGTTCCCACTTTTCGAATTTCAGAAACTCCGACAGAGGAATCAATAACCCCTTTGCTATCCGTTGCAAGAATCTTTACTCCTCTCGCAATCATACCAGCATTGATCGTATGTATATAACCACGTTTGGGAGCAGGTAATTTTCTGCAATGTTTAGCTTCAGGAAATTTGGATGGGTCATCCAAGTAAGAAGTGTCTCCGCCTTGAGCGGCAACCATTTCTTTGAACTTTTCAAATGCAGAGCCGTCTTTGATTCTCTTCTCGATAGTTTGTTTGGCAGATAAGGTTGAACCCGCAACTCCTGCCAGACGAACCACTTCCATCCCTAATTTCAGGACGAGTTCTTGCAAATCTTCAGGTCCTTCACCCTTAAGTAAATCGATAGCCTCTTTTAATTCTAGACTTGTTCCAACACAATCACCCAGGGGTTGATTCATATCTGTCACCAAAGCTACGCAACGTCTTTTCATAGATCGTCCAACTCGCGTCATGGATCTAGCCAATTGTTTCGCCTGTTCAAGATCATGCACAAAAGATCCATTTCCCCATTTTACATCGATGACCAGTCCTTCAGCACCAGCAGCAAGCTTACGACTCAAAGCACTACCAGTGATCAATGGGATCGAGGGAATCGTGGAAGTCTTTTGACGCAACTCATACAACATACTTTCAACAGGAGCAATTTCTTCGTCTTGTTGTGCACAAATACAACCCACTTTTTTTACAATTTCAGTAAACTTATCGATGGAATAATCTGTTGAAAACCCAGGGATTGCTGAAAGTTTGTCTAGGTTACTAATAACAAAGTCTTCGTCTTGTCCAGACTGATTAGGAACCAATACCCCACAGGCAGCAGACAATGGGCCTAAAATAATGGAAGTCTTGTCACCCACGCCTCCGGTAGAATATTTGTCCACTTTTGGTTTAGAAAGGCGTGACATGTCCACCACTTCCCCTGACAACATCATTTCTTCAGCAAATATTGCCGTTTCTTGAGCTGACATACCTTGAAAATAGATAGCCATCATAAGAGCCGATTGCTGACTTTCAGGCATCACCTCATCGAGAATAGAATCTACGATAAAGCGTATTTCGTCCTCTGTAAACTCTCCCCCATCTCTTTTCTTTTCGATAAGATAAGAAAACGAAGGTTTAACGATTTTTTTTGTAGCTATTTTTTTTCTCATTTAAAATGAATTTGTATTTCGGGACGTTAGACAAATATAATTTAAAATTATAAATACAAATTTAGGAAAAATGTCGAGACTTTTTCTCAACACACCTATTCAAGCTACTTATAGTAAATCCAATTACAAAGCATTCTTAATGATTGTTTAAATCTCAAAATAATAAGAAATAGAGATAACAAAACAGAGACAATTGCACCACGACTGTCCCAAAACAAACCTAACAAATTAGAAATTAATAGAAGGATTAAAATCGTATTTTCTAAATAAAGCGTCTTAAGATTCGGCTCCACTAAAGTTTTAACCTCAGTCGTTGCGCGACTCGATTCTTCCCTCTCAATGGTGCTTTGGCTTGAATTTAATTTTTGATTTGGCGCCCCTCTATTATAAGAAACCCAGCCCTCGTAACCCCCTTTTAAAATAGCCAAATTATTCATTCCATAAGATTCTAATAATTTAAAAGCTTGCGAAGACTTACGCTCTGATTGACTCACAAGAACAATCAGGTCTGCACTTAAAAACCGATTAGAAAAATGTCTCTTAATGTCTAAAGGATTTAATGTCAAAAGAGGCTTATTAATAGACCCAACTATAGAACTTTTTTGAAAATTCCGTGAGTCTCTTAAATCTAAAATTTGAAAAACTTCATTGTTTTGAATTTTCAGATTTAAAGTTTCTACACTAATAAACTTCATAAAATTTTTCCGCTGTCATGATTATTATTATAAGAACCATTGTATATAAAAGTTTGACAAGCAATATTACGGAAGCAATAATTTTATTTTTCTGGATTCGATACCAGCAAACCAGATCTAATTTTATTTCAGATCTTAATCAACCTCCCAAATATATCATCCGCATTTGTGTTGATAATTGTATATGAGTGAATCAAACAATGAGTCCATTCCGGTAGAAGGAATTTTCGAGCCTGCAGGCAGTAAGTCTGGTCAATTGGTTAGCTTGGACCGCAATGGAAGAGCCCGTCCGTCGGACCCTTTTATTTCCGGTGAACTGATAAAACGTTTCAAGATTAAAAGAGGGAGTTTCGTACGGGGGTTTGCCTTCAAGGACAAACGTCACCCGAACCCTAGAGTTAAATTTGTAGAAAACATAGATGGTTTGCCCGTAGATCAACGCAAAAAGAAAATTCGCTATGAACAACTGACAACCATACCCCCAGAGGAGAGAATAAACCTTGAAACAAAAGATCATAGGCTAAGCAACAGAATTATCGATCTTTTTTGTCCGATTGGTAAGGGTCAGCGCGGACTGATTGTCGCCCCACCAAGAACCGGCAAAACTACCCTCTTACAAGATATTGCTTTTGGCGCTTTAGAAAACAACCCGGAATGCCATTTGATGGTTTTACTTGTAGATGAAAGACCCGAAGAAGTTACTGACTTTAGAAGGTCAGTTCCTGCTGAAGTTTTTGCATCCTCCAATGATGAATCTCTTGAAAATCATATCAAGGTAGCAGATTTCGCAATCGAAAGAGCCAGAAGACTTGTTGAGATAGGAAAAGATGTTATTTTGTTGATTGATTCTATCACTCGACTTGCCCGTGCGCACAACTCAGCTAAGGGCGGTGGAGGCAGAACAATGACTGGAGGTTTAGATATACGAGCATTGGAGAGACCCCGACAAATATTTTCAGCAGCTAGAAATACGGAAGAGGCTGGAAGTCTAACAACCATTGCTTCTGCATTGATTGAGACTGGTAGTAAGATGGACGAGCTTATTTTTCAAGAGTTTAAAGGAACTGGAAATATGGAAATCGTTCTCGACAGGCAAGTGGCTGAATTAAGACACTGGCCCGCTATCAATCTTTCCGCTTCAGGCACTCGCAGAGAGGAGCTTTTACTGGATGAAATTGAATTGAAAGCATCCGGATTAATGAGAAGAGGTTTAGCTCCAATGAAAGTGGTCGATTCTTCGGAGGCTTTGCATGAAAGAATGCTAAAGACCAAAACGAATGAAGACTTTTTGCAACTCTTTGCCTAATCATTTACATTTTATGATTGCTCCACCTCTAATTTCGACTAAAGTCGACCTTTTTCTAAATGCTTGTGCCGTCATAAACAGCGAAGCAACCTTACACCAATCTTGATTTTTTATAGCAAATATGCAAAATTTCGCCGATCAATGCTTAGATATGGCAGAGTCCATTCTAGGTAACAATTTAGGATCAATCAATGAAGATGGCAGTGTCACATCTGTCGAAAACGAAAGTCCACGGATAGATGAATCGGGTCATGCTGCTCTAGCTATTGGTGAATATTACCGTGCTACTGGTAATGAAATGCATGGGGATTTTGATTTGGTGGATTTGAACGCTCGCTGTATTACCTACCAAGCTTTTAATAATGAAGAAGAAAATGGATTGGCATTTAGCTCTTTAGGTCTTTTAGCATTCGGTGCAAACAAACAAAGAAATGAAGTTTGGGAAAGACTTTTGGACCCAACTAGAGAAAAATTAGACACTAGACTTTTAGCCAGAACGGATTACGACAACCATTATCAGGCTTTTAATATTGCCAAAGCAGTAGCTCGTTTTACTTTAGGGCTCTCCAAAAAGGACGAGACCGGTAAACTTATAGAGCGTTTCTTGGCTCGGATTGATGAGAAAAGTTCCACAGGTTATTTCGACGACCATGAAGAAGGATTTGGGGGTGCTTACGATATTTATGGCATTTTTAGTTTCGTTTTCATACGACAATCCTTACAACTACATGGAAATCTGAATCTTAGAGAGAGAAAACTTCCCAGTCTTAGAACCTACGCAGAAAAGTATTTAAAGTTAATCCCTGACCTTGTCCGATCCGATGGTATGGGAATGGTATACGGCAGATCTATAGGTGCTTATGGTCAAATGCACTGTATTAGCTTGATTTTACAAGGTCTTCGTGATGGTTGGATTACCGAAGACAAAAAACCTATGTTCTTAGACGCATTGCGTAGGCTTTTTTATTATTTTTTCGTGAATTATTTAGACCAAGAACATGGGTATCTAGTAGTCCGAGATTCTGAAAGAGCGACCGTCAATCAACACACAACTCGTATGGCTAATTTTGATGCTGCACGTTATTTGTGCCAGTGGTCCCGATTGGCTCAATCTATTGGTGGTGAATTAGCGGTTGCATACAACCCACCCGCCAAAAATATGGGTCGTTTTATAATTTGCAATAAAGACAGCAAAAAGGAACAAGGATTGTTTCTCTATAAAGACCCTGCAAGTAAGTTGCACATCCAAATGCCATTGATGGGCGGAAATGATGCACTCACTTCCGATTATTTGACATTTCCTCACTGTCCAGGAATCTTTGATTGGCCCGTCAATCAATATCTTCCGATCATGATGCCGGAACTTACATTTGGCGAACATACAATTATACCTTCTTTTTATGGTAGGAGGTGCACTACTGGTCTTGGAATACGAAACTCTTTTTACTTTCGTTTTGAACAACCTGAATTGATAACTAAAGAAAAAAAAGTAATCAACGGTCTCGGATCCTGTAAAGTTAGCTGGACCTTTCAAGGGAGCAAAATTACAAGTGATTTTCTATTCACTGTTAAAAACCAAGTTCAAATGGACAAAATGAGGTTTATGATTGCTGTTGGTTGCCCCCACTCTAGATACCGAATTGGAACCACCTTGTGTCTTGGGGAAGAAGGTCAACGCGCAAATGTTGTAAAAGATGATTTTCAAGCCACTTGGCAAGAAACTGAGGTAGTCAGTGATGATCCTAAATATAGATCTTACCACGGCAACATCCATTATTTGCAGACATTGATGAGAGACCATCCACTGATTATGCGTCCAAACCAACAGTATAAATTGACGGTTTCCTATGAACCACATGTGGTAACCGCTGAAGGCTAAATCCTAGCATGCTATCATGCCGTATCATACCCTGCCTTGACGTCAATGCCGGTAGAGTTGTTAAGGGTGTTCAGTTTAAAGAACTTATAGATGCAGGAGATCCTGTTGATTCAGCCAAGGCTTATCAAGATCAAGGTGCAGATGAATTGGTTTTCCTAGATATCACTGCTTCCTCTGATGACCGAAACATCATGTTGGATGTAGTTGAAAAAACTGCCTCTCAATGTTTCATGCCATTGACTGTCGGGGGTGGACTTAGAAATCTTGAAAACATCAGATCTATGCTGAATGCAGGCGCAGACAAAGTTAGTTTGAATACTGCCGCCATCCAAAATCCAGATTTAATTTCTGAGGCCTCCTCCCATTTCGGGAACCAATGCATTGTAGTTGCCATCGATGCCAAGCGAGACCCCAAAACTAATTCTTGGAGAGTTTATACCCATGGTGGTAGAAATCCTACAGATTTAGATGCGATTGATTGGGCAAAAGAAGTTGCTCACAGAGGTGCTGGAGAAATTTTATTGACCAGTATGGATTGTGACGGAACCAAAAATGGTTATGACAATCTTCTCAACCAGACAGTCAGCTCCAACGTTCCGGTTCCATTGATTGCATCTGGAGGAGCAGGAACTCTTGAACACCTTTCTGAAGCAGTTTTAATAGGGAATGCGAACGCTGTCCTAGCTGCATCTATATTTCACTTTGGAACTTACACAATCCGAGAGGCAAAAGAATATCTAGCTTCAAAGAATGTACCCGTCCGACTTGATGGATAAGTTAAAGTCTTGGCTTCCTCTCTCGACTGTTAAAAAATATCAGCCTCTTTTGGTTTTTTCATTACTCCTTTTGCTGAGCGCTTGTAGCTCTAGGAATCCAAACTCTTTTTACTTTAAAGCAGGTCGTTGGCAAATGGCTCCCCTCAACCATCAAGAATTGTCTGGTGATCTATCATCTGTAGATGCTAATTTTCCTGTTTTTAATCGAAAACCCATTTCTTACAAAAGTAAGATTTTTCTCATAGCGGCAGGAAATGACTCCGCCAACTTTTTACAAGAAATTGTAGACCAAAAAAAGATTTGGTTAGATAAAGGTTACACAGAGGATGAAATCCAATGTTACTACTCTTATCCAACAATTTCTGCCTACCACAATGACGCGGTTCAGTTTGATAATTTGGCCTCCGAATTGATCCAATTTCGGAGTGCAGATATCCCCAACTTAGGAGCAGATATTAGGAAAGCTCTCTCCAATAAGGTCGACTATCTATACTTATACATCAGTTCCCACGGTTTGAAACCTAAATTCAAGTCCGACTCCAAAATAAATTCTCTCGGTAATTATTTAAAAGACGAATTCCCTTATTTGGGTCAACACCTCATTTTCTTTGGCCAAGATCCAAATGGATCCAGTAATACTAAAATGAAATTACACGCAATCAAAGAAGGTAACGATCCTAATTACCTATTTTTAAACTCTAATTATTTAGCCAGTTTATTTAAATCAAACCCAGAAGTTCCCAAATTCATTGTAATTCAGGGTTGTTACTCAGGTGGATTTATAGATTTTAAAGGTATCTATTCGGACCTTTCCAAATTACCCAACACCAAGATACTGACCGCATCAAACAGTGAACGACCTAGTTTTGGATGTGAATCCGGACAAGAGACCACCTTTTACGGTTCTGCCTTCAATACCAATCTCCAACGGTCTAAAGCAAAACGAATCCCCCTCACAAATTGGCGAGATCTTCATGAAAAAACAATCGACACGGTGCATCGTCTGGAAGATCAATTAAAAATTCCGGAAAACAAACGATCCCTTCCACAATTCCATGAAAACTAAACCCCTATCCACCTCATTAGTTGGAAACCAAATTTATAAATAAGAATGGACGGACCCTTAATACAAGTTTGACAATAATGACACTCAAATTTTATCTGATTTTTATTTAAATTATAAAAAATCTTAACCAGAATTATATTGGGTTCTACTTGTTTCAAAAAACTCCTTTGGAAGAATGTTATCCGCATCACTCCATTTATTGTAAATCCTTTTAGATTCTGGCAACTTCACAATTGCAATTGTGAATACAGGTTTTTATAGTCTAGGGTTTTATATGAAAATTCTAGTAGCAGACAAAATTTCACCAACAGGTGTAGAGTATTTACGCAATCAAGATGGGCTTGAAGTCATTGAAGCCTATGGTTCTTCTCCGGAAGAGATCCAAAAATTAGCGGTGGATGTCTCGGCCATCATTGTTAGAAGTGAAACCAAGATAACACCAGAAGTATTTGCCGTTGCAAAAGAATTGAAGGTTGTAGGCAGAGCTGGAGTTGGCGTTGACAATATCGATATTGAATCGGCAACTGAAAACGGAGTAATCGTTATGAATACCCCTACTGGCAATACCATTGCCACTGCTGAATTGACCTTCACACACATGCTTTGCGGGGCGCGTCCAATTCCTCAAGCTTCAGCGAGCATGAAAGCTGGAAAATGGGCCAGAAAAGATTTTTCTGGAAGTGAATTACGCAATAAAACTTTAGCAGTCATTGGGCTTGGAAGAATTGGAGCAGAAGTTGCCAAAAGAGCGAAAGCTTTTGACATGTCTGTAATTGCTTACGACCCGTTTTTGACATCTAGCAGAGCAAAAGCTTTGGATATTAAAGTTGTAGAACTTGAAGATGCTTTCAAACACGCAGATTACATAACGGTTCACATGCCATTGACAGATACTACGAAGTATATGATAGATGAGAATGCCTTTGATTTAATGAAAGATGGGGTTCGTCTATTTAATTGTGCTCGTGGAGGAATCATCAAAGAAACCGCTCTCATAAACGCAGTCAAATCAGGAAAAGTAGCTGCTGCAGGTTTAGATGTGTACGAATCAGAACCTTTGTCTGAGGATCACGAACTCCGCTCCCTTGACAATATAGTCCTTACCCCTCACTTAGGTGCCTCCACAAAGGAAGCTCAAGAAAGCGTTGGCATTGAAATCGCCGAAGCTGTATTTGATGTCATTTCAACAGGTAAGGTTATTAATGCCATCAATGCACCCTCTGTGGATGCCAAAACTCTACAAGAATTACAGCCTTACTTGACCTTAGGCGAAAAGCTAGGGACGTTTATCCAACAGTTGTCTCCAAATCAAATTGTGAGTCTTAAGATTACCTATTGGGGTAAAATCACCAACTTAGACAGCCTGCCCCTAACAAGAGCAATTCAAAAAGGGTACCTTTTGAATATCAGCGGCCAAAATACCAATGATATCAATGCTCCTCTCAAAATGAAGCACTTAGGGATCGAAGTAGAGGTTACTAAATCTAGCATCGACTGTGATTATACAGACCTCATACAAATAGAGGCCGTTCTCAATACGGGCAATAGCCTGACTTTGTCTGGAACAATCCTTGGGAAAGGCTTGCCGAAGGTCGTTAACATCAAAGGACGTGATATAGAAGTAAATCCTAATGGGCAGCTCATTTTATTAGAAAACATAGACACTCCTGGAATCATAGGCAGTGTGGGTCAAATCCTTGGAGAACATGGGGTCAATATTGGTAACATGACTTTATGCAGGTCTGAAGAATCTGGAGGGACTGCTCTTTCAGTTTATGAGCTGGATTCACAACCCTGCGCAGAATCTATGGATAAAATTCATGCATTGGATAACATTAAAAATGTAACCATGGTCAGGCTCTAAACCAAGCCCTTTGCTCCGATGGACCTCATAGATGTTATTGCCGCAATCCTAGCTGGATACTTGCTAGGAGCTCTTCCTTTTGCTGTGATTGTTGCAAAGAGATTAGGGGTAGACATTTTTAAAAAAGGAAGTGGAAATCCTGGGGCAACCAATGTGACTCGAGTTTGCGGGAAGGGCCCCGGTAATCTTGTTTTTTTTCTAGACTTTTTAAAAGGGTTTATTGCAGCAACTTGGGTTCGTTTGGACTTCATTGGAACAGATCCCAGTCATCAAGCTCTATTGTCTGTGCTAGGATTGGGAGCCGCTGTAATTGGTCATTCATTTTCGATCTTTATAAAATTTCGAGGAGGCAAAGGGGTTGCCACAACCGTTGGAGGAATTTTTGGCATTATGCCCATAGTAATGCTCGCAGGGATTACCGTTTGGTTGGCGACTTACTTTTCCAAAAAAATTGTTTCTTTAGCATCCATTGCACTGGCCATCAGTTTGCCCATTTGGGCACTCTTTTTTGATGCCATTCAACTACATGAAATTCAACCCCCTGAATACATTTTCGTAACGCTCATTGCTATACTTGTAGTAGTCAGGCACAAAAGCAACATTCTCAAAATAATTCAAGGTTCTGAGGGTTCCTTCGACAAAGCAGAGAAGAAAAATTCTATCAAAAAATGAATAATAACAAAGAATTCCCTACTGTTAATATTGGTCTTATCGGCTGCGGAGTTGTAGGTCAAGGGGTTTGGAAAAACTTAGATGCTTACCGTGAGGGATTAGAAAAAAGAGTGGGTTCTTCGCTTCAAATCACTAGGATCGCGATCCGTGATATTGACAAAGCCGTCCAAGCTGGAATCCCAAAGGAACTTCTAACGACCAAACCTGAGGAAATTGTCGATGATGCCAGTATCCAAATAATTTGTGAATTGATGGGCGGAATTGAACCAGCACTGAGCTTGACTAAAAAGGCCTTTCAAAATGGGAAAATAGTTGTAACTGCCAACAAAGCCCTCGTTTGCGATCACGGCTCTGAGCTCTTTGAGATTGCTCGCCAAAATGATGCTGATTATTTTTATGAAGCCAGTGTTGCAGGGGGAATTCCCATTATAAAAACTTTGCATGAGGGTCTAGTTGCCAATCGTTTCAAACAAATATTTGGAATTTTAAATGGAACCTCTAACTACATCCTCACTCGTATGGAGAGAGAAGGATTGGATTTTCAGCCGATTTTGGAAGACGCCCGCAAGCTTGGATATGTTGAATATGATGAGTCCTTAGACTTGGATGGAATTGACGCTGCCCACAAGACTGTAATCCTTGCTTTTTTGGCACACGGTCAATGGATTCAATTGTCTGACATGAGGATAGAGGGGATCCGAAAGCTAAATAAGTTGGACTTTGAAATAGCCAGTAATATGGGTTTTAAAATCAAACTCATTGCAGAAATCACTCGAGACTTTCGCAACAATCAACTTACGGCTGGTGTATTCCCATGCTTGATCTCTCAAAAAGAGAAGATTGCTCATGTAGATGAGGTTTTTAACGGAATTAGTGTGAGTGGAGATATCGCAGGTGAGACGGTTATGATTGGTCGTGGTGCTGGACAAAACCCTACCTCTAGTTCTGTTATCAGTGATATTTGCGATGCGGTTCAAGCCTTAAAAGGGGGACCAAAACTCACTGAAATCTTCACTCCTTGTGAAGAAAGTGCGGATTTAAAAATTTCTTCTTTAGACAAGATAATAGGAAAATTCTACTTTAGAATTAAAGCAACCGATGCACCCGGTGTTTTAGCCAAAATCGCAGAAGTTCTGGCGAACAACGAAGTCAGTATTGCAACACTCAACCAAAAAGAAAGTAATGATAAAAACGGAACCGCTTCTATCATGTTGACAACGCACAAAGCAACGGAACAAAATGCCCTAGATACTGTTAAAAAACTTGCATCTTTAGAATTCGTTGTAGAAGAACCGGTGATGATCCGTATCTTCAATCGAGTCAAATAATCGAACATGAACCAGGACAGAAATTGGCACTTATAGTTCAAAAATACGGAGGCACATCCGTTGCTAATGTTGAAAGAATCAAAGTAGTTGCAGAACGAGTGAAGCAGACAATTGAGGATGGCAATCAAGTCGTTGTCGTTGTCTCTGCAAGATCCGGGATTACGAATCAATTGATCGAACGAGCAAAGGCTCTGAATCCTCACCCTGATGATCGGGAAATGGATGTTCTTCTATCAGTGGGAGAACAAGAGACAATCGCATTGACGACCATGGCACTCCATGCCATCGGAGTTGCTGCGGTTTCAAGAACGGGAGCTCAAGCCGGAATAACAACCAGTTTGGCTCACACAAGGGCTCGCATTTTAGATATCAGTGGCGGAGACATCAAAGCACAACTAAACCAAGGCAAAGCAGTCATTGTTGCTGGTTTTCAAGGATCGGCTGACGGTCATATCACCACTCTAGGACGCGGGGGGTCTGACTTATCTGCAATAGCAATTGCAGGCGCGATCCAAGCAGACATCTGCCAAATCTATACAGATGTTGATGGGGTTTATACAACAGATCCTCGAGTAGTCAAAAACGCTAAGAAAATCAAAGAAATCAGTTACGAGGAAATGCTTGAATTGGCTAGTAGTGGAACCAAGGTCATGCAGTCCCGTGCTGTTGAATTTGCCAGTAAATTCAATATCCCTTTTGAAGTCAGATCTAGCTTTAACAATAATCCAGGAACAATTGTGAAACAAGAAGTCGCATCTATGGAAGGTGTCCTCGTAAGTGGTTTAGCGGTGGATAAAAATCAATGCAAAATTGTAGTCAGTGATATCCCTGATAAACCGGGAACGGCTGCTGCAGTTTTTAAATCTCTAGCTGAAATTGAAGTGGTAGTCGATATGATCATTCAAAATATTGGCCGGAAAGGATTAGCAAATTTAACCTTTACTGTCCCTGCTGATGATGCTCATAGAGCCGAGCAAAAAGTGAATGAGATTTTGAGCGAAAATGGCGGAGGAAATGTTTCTGTCCTGGATAAAATTGCTAAAATCTCGATTGTCGGAATTGGGATGAAATCCCACTCAGGAGTTGCTGCTACTTGCTTCGATGCTTTAGCAGCTGAAGAGATTAATATACAGATGATCAGCACATCTGAGATTAAAATTACGGTTGCAATCAAACCAGAGCAAGCGAATAAAGCGACTCAAATTTTACACGATGTTTTTAATTTGGAAAAATAATTTTATTTCTAATCAGCCCATTCATGAAATACGTTAGCACAAGAGGAAAATCACCCAAGGTTGGTTTTTGTCAAGCGGTTGCCAATGGTCTTGCACCCGATGGCGGCCTCTATTTGCCAGAAATTTTACCCCAAATTTCAACTTCTACACTCAAGTCTTGGGAAGGCCTCACTTACCCTGAGCTGACTTCTGAATTTTTCTCTCTATTTGCAACAGACATAGAAAAAGATCGGCTCGATGCCATATGTGCTCGAAGCTACACAAAATTTGAACACAAAGACATTGCCCCATTGGTTCCATTGCGAAATCGTTTGTTTGTTTTAGAATTATTTCATGGGCCTACCCTTGCCTTTAAAGATTTTGCATTGCAGTTGCTAGGAAATTTGTACCAAGAGCAAATAGAAAAGACCGGCAAACCCATCACAGTCTTAGGAGCCACTTCAGGAGATACAGGGGCAGCGGCAATCCATGGTTTACTTGGTAAAGAAGGAGTGAATATATTTATTCTTTATCCAAATGGTCGGGTCTCTCCTTTGCAGGAAAGGCAGATGACTTGCACAGGGGCTTCGAATGTTTACCCACTCGCAATTGAAGGAAGTTTTGATGATGCTCAGAAGGCTCTCAAAGAAACTTTTGAAGATTTAGACTTTAAAAAAGAAGTTGGATTGTCTGCTGTAAACAGTATCAATCTAGCTAGGATCTTAGCTCAAAGCGTCTATTATTTATATGCTTATCTACAGCTCAAAGAAGCACAAAGAAGAAATCTGACTTTTGTAGTTCCAACCGGTAATTTTGGAAATGTATTCGCTGGTTGGTTGCTTCGAAGAATGGGAGTGAACATTGGAGATTTTCAAGTTGCCACTAATCAAAATGATATCCTGTATCGCTTTTTTGAGGAGGGTATTTATGAATCAGGCACTGTAAAGCCTAGTTTAGCGCCCTCCATGGATATTCAAGTTGCCTCCAATTTTGAACGACTCCTTTATTACATCTTGGATGAAGACCCAGAAAAAGTAACAGAAGCGATGCAATCCATTAAAAGCGAAGGGCGCTTCGACATCCCTGATAATCAGATTGTATCCAATTTTTCAGCGAGTCGAACTTCAGATTATGAAATTCCATCCATCATTGATGGTGTTTACAGTCAATTCAAGTATATTGTCGACCCCCACACCGCATGTGGTTTTAAAAGAACAGGAACTAAGGGAGTGAACATTATTTTAAGCACTGCCCATCCAGCTAAATTTCCAGATACAATTGAAAAAGCAATTGGTGTTCATGCAAAATCAGATTCTTTGGAGGCCCTTAAAAACAAAAAAATTGTTAAAACTTCCATCACGGCCACAACAGAATCCATTCAATCTTATATTAGACAAAAAATTTAATTCTATTTCTCGATGAGTTCCCCTAAAAAAGTTTTAATTTACGACACCACTTTGCGTGATGGCAGTCAAGGAGAAGGAATCTCTTTTCCACTTTCAGCAAAACTACGAATCACTGAAAAACTGGATCAATTTGGTATAGACTTTATTGAAGGTGGGTGGCCCGGTTCCAATCCGCGGGATATGGCTTTTTTCAAGGAAGTAAAAAATCTCAAGCTCAATCATGCAAAAGTCACTGCCTTTGGATCTACAAGAAGAGCAAATATTTCTGTTGAAGAAGACCCACAAATTCAAATGCTTTTGGATGCTGAGACAGAGGTCATCACGATTTTTGGAAAAACTTGGCTTTTGCATGTCCAAGAAGTTTTAAGGATAGAGCCTGAAACCAATCTAGAAATGATTGAAGATTCTGTCCGTCACCTAGTAAAGAATGGAAAAAAAGTCATTTATGATGCGGAACATTTCTTTGATGGTTATAAAGACAACAATAATTATGCCATCAAAACCTTAGAAGCCGCCGTTCGAGGAGGAGCCTCAAACCTGAGTCTTTGTGATACAAATGGTGGAATGATGATCCAAGAACTTCGAGAAATCGTTGCAACGATTGTCACTCTCTTTCCAAAAACAGACATTGGCATGCATTGTCACAATGATTGTGGTTTAGGCACTGCTTTGTCTCTATCTGGTATCGACGTTGGGGCCAAACTAGTTCAAGGAACGATCAATGGCTATGGCGAAAGAAATGGAAATGCAAATTTAACTTCCATTGTTCCAAGCTTACACCTAAAGATGGGTCATGAATTAAATTGCCAAAACAGCCTCAAAAATATGCGGGATTTATCTTTATTTTTGGATGACATGGTGAATCAACGACCCGATATTCGAGCTCCATTTGTGGGAGCCTCTTCATTTGCTCACAAAGGAGGAGTACATGCAGATGCTGCTAATAAAGTCGCCAGAAGTTATGAGCATATAGACCCTGCTTTGGTCGGAAATCGAACCCGAGTATTGGTTTCAGATATGTCTGGGAGAAGCAGTATCATGATGAAGGCTAAAGAAATTGGGATCGACTTAGACGCAAGATCTGAGGAGTTGAAAATTTTTCTAGAAGAACTGAAAAAACTAGAATTTAAAGGCTATGAATATGAGGCAGCGGATGCTTCCTTTAAAATGTTACTTTCCAGATTTTTAAATAAAAGCACTCAAAAAAACTTCTTTGATTGCATCAGCTACCGAGTCATCACCGAAAGAGACGAAAAGACCGATTCCAATATCTCTGAAGCAACGGTCAAACTTACAATCGATCAAAAACTTCATCATACAGTTTCAGAGTCATCCGGACCCGTAGGAGCTCTAGATATGGCTCTAAGGAAAGCTTTAATCTCTGATTATCCACAAATTAAAGATGTGAAATTGATTGATTTCACTGTTCGGATTGTTGAGGGCGGATTGGGCTCCAAATCAATTATTCGGGTTCATATTGAATCCACGGACGGAGACAATGTGTGGGGAACCGTTGGTGCAAGCGACAACGTAATTGAGGCTAGTTGGGAAGCATTAAAAGATGCTTTAGAATATAAATTAATTTATCTCTCCTAGTCCTGTTTTTTAATCGATCCATTCCGTCTGCTCTCACCGATTGGAAGAAACTATTAAAACAGATTGAAAAGTTCCTTTGCGCACCATGATCCATTTGGATTTTGTTTCTCTAACTTACCAGACTGATTGAGCTATGTTTCGATCCGATGTAGAGAATTTTAAAGTCGGATCAAAAACTCATGCCCCCCTTATTTGGTATTTGATACCGATTTGCGCTGGGTACCTTTTTGCACCCTTCGTAATCACACCCCATTTCTTACTTCTATTTACTCCTATAATTCTTTTACTAGCTTTAAAAATTCTGAAAATCAGAATTCAATCCAAACCAATCCTCTCCTTTTTTATTTTTTTAGTCGCCCTTTATTATTACAAAAATTCATATCCAAATATACCAGTCCTCTATCAGTCACTTCCGGATCGAGAAGCTGAAATCACAATAAAAATCGATCAAATCTACAAAGAGGACAAAAAGAATAAAAAAATCAGCGGGATCGCAACAATTACTGCTGCTCCCATTCATCTATCTTATACGATTCAGTCGAAAACTTATTTTTCTGCTAAAAATATTGTTGAATTGAATTCCCTGACAAAAGGGAGTTCTGTATCCGTTTTGGCCGTTTTATCAAAAACAAAACAAACCAAACACCTGCATCATTTGAACTCTAGTTTCGATGAAAGTTTAAGTCTTCAAGGGATTTACTATCGATTGAGTCGAGTGCGGTTGAAAGAGATACTGGATACTCCTTTCATCGCAAAAAAGAAGAAAAATCTTCACAACCTGATTCTGTCAAAGATTCAAAGCGCCCCTCATTTAGACAATGAAAAAAAATGGAGAAATATATTACTCGCCTTAATCAGCGGAGAAAAAACATTTTTACCACAACGGGAGACTTTGCTGTATAAATGGAGTGGAACCATGCATATCTTTACGATCAGTGGACTTCATATCGGTATCCTTGCAGTTTTGATTTACAAATTACTCAGCTTTTTTATATACAAAAAAACCTACAAATCGATTCTGGTAATTTTACTTCTTTTTTTATTTGTAGAATTAACTGGATCAAAAATAGCTGCTTACAGAGCATTCTGGATGGCGACAATACTCTTGATTGCCCCCATTATTTCTAGAAAAGGATGTCTATTTAGTGCACTGTTGACAGCAGCTTTATTAGAATTGATTTTAAAGCCTTCAGTGATTTGGAATCTTGGTTTTCAACTGTCCTACTCTGTCGTATTTATGATCCTTAAATTAGGTCTACCAACCGCCAAATTGTATGAAGAAAAGATCCAACCTTACAAATTTGACCCAACTCCAAACTGGATAAGCAAGTGCCGATTCGTTCTCAAAAAAAATGTTTTTACGAGTCTGATCCTGACTTTAAGTGCATTTTTACCGAGCACGATTCTCCTCCATCCTATTACCCATATGGTAAGCATTCTTTCCATCCCCTTGAATCTTCTCATTGTTCCTATACTCCCCGTTCTTTTAACTTTAGGACTTACGATATATCCGGTAAGTATGGTCCATCCAATTCTGGCAAGTCCACTGAAGCTCATTTCAGATTTTACTATTAAAACGACCACTCAACTTATTGAGATTTTTTTACAGATCCCATTGAGCCATTATTTTTTGAGCTCTACCCTTCCATTTCTCAGTAAACTGATACCCTTACTAATGGTTTTAATTGTGCTATTTTTTCAAAATCCAACCTACAAATGGATTTCGACAATCCTCCTATGGCTTTTATACTTTACGACTGAAATCATGGTATAATTAGGATACAGCAGCCTTTTATCGAATTTCCCAATTGTCCGTCCTGAATGGTTCCATAGGCAAATTGGCTCCATTGAAGAGGTTCACCTCCGGAAACTCCAACCAAGCATAGCGAACTGCAATCGGTCTAGGAACTTTAGAAGAGCTCATAATCAATGCATTTTTATCTATAACAATCTTATCCACCCAATAAAAAACCTGATCCTCACCTGCAATTGAAAAACCCTTTGGAGGCAATCCATCTTGAGTTTTAAGACCCTCTGAACTCCCAAGAGGAACGCGGATATTTCCCGCATCAAAAGAAAGTTTCCCTAAGAAATAAGGGCCTCTTCCAACTACATCCAAACCATAGGTGCTATGCATTGAAGATTGAGCCAATCGATGACCAATCACAAATTTCTCAGAGGGATGAACATCAAAGGGCTCTCCAGT
Source organism: uncultured Opitutia bacterium (assembly GCA_913049555.1). Lineage (GTDB taxonomy): Bacteria > Verrucomicrobiota > Verrucomicrobiia > Opitutales > CAJWYM01 > CAJWYM01. The sequence continues at coordinate 1,775 of CAJWYM010000039.1, read as the reverse complement.
ATCTAATGTGACCACCATGCCTGTATCTTTAATTCTCAAGGTTTTGGCTTGAGCCTCTCTAAATGAAGCCCACTTATGGCGAATATTCAAATTTTCTTGGTAGTGATCCTTCTTATTGAAATTCGCATCTTTTTGAACTTTCAAGTCATTTCTGATAAATGCAGGCAACTGAACAAAGTAAAATGGAAAATCATAACCCCAGTTTTTTCTCCACAAGCCAATCATTTTAGGGAACAAATGACTGTATGCTTCAGACTCTCCTGAATTTCCCTCTCCTTGATACCAAAGAGCCCCTTTAATTCTGAATCTGTAGAGGGGATGAATCATACCATTGTACAATCCATAGGGCTTTCTAATGATGTAGCCCCCTAATTGTTTTTCTGAATATTTAGGAGTCGGCCAGATTCTCCCACTGCTTTTCCAGTCGGAAACGGTCCTGTAATAATTCTCGATAAGCTCCGAATTCCTAGTTTCAAAATTCCTGACAAATTTCATTGGATAAGAATAGAACTTATGATCCAAATCCAATTGATCTTTTGGAACCCAAGCCTCACACCTAGATCCTCCTCTAGCACTTTGGATAATTCCTATTGGGCGACCCAGTTTTTTGTGTAACGCAACTGCATATGAAAAAGCAACAGCCGAAAATTTTTGACGATTCTTTTTATTAGACTTCTGCCAAATACCAAAGATTTCATCTTCTGGAAATTCTGACATGATTTCTATACTTTTAAAAAATCGTATTTTATCATAAGACATTTCCGGTAAATGATCATTCACATCAGATTTGGAAACAGGATACGCCATATTCGACTGGCCCGAAGCCAACCACACTTCTCCCATCAATACATCCTTAATGAGGATGCGATCCTCACCGGAACGAACAATGAGTTCTTGTGGATTGAGAGAAATGCATGATTTTAAAACCAGATCCCAGCAACCTTTAGAATCCACAATTGTTACATAATCATGCTCGTCAAAACGAATCCGCACTTCAGCTCCAATCGCACCCCAACCCCAAACTCGGATCGGTTCATTGTATTGTAAAACCACAGAATCAGAAAAGAGATTCGCTATTTTAAGAGCTCTCTCTTTTTCAGGCATATCCACTTTGGCAAATAAAGACATATTAAAAAATGAAACGACCCCAATTAATAAGATTAAAAAGCAAAATTTATTCATAAAATTATCCTATAATATTACTTATAATAAGATTAAGATCAAGAAGCTCTTTTAAAGTTTTGTCTTAGCTTCCCCTAAAATAATCGTTCGCTGAACTCAGTCGCACTCGATTTTATAGAAATCTTAAGATCATAGCGTCGCTTCAAGAGATGCTCTTGTAGGCAAAGCGGTAAATGGTTCACACATTTTGATAGGATGCATAAAATGAGAAGTCCAACATCTGCAATTCCTTTCGAATCATGAGAGCATTTAGTGTGCATATCAACGACTCCACTGCATCCAATAATTTTTAATATTTCTTTTATCGCAACCAACTCTAACAATATTCTTACGAGCGTTTGTAAATGGGTTCTTTCATAAAACAATTCTATTCGAACAAAAAACGCAGCTGTTAAGAACAAAAACATTCAACCAAAAAAATAAATTATTGTATCCTTAATTGTGCTAGAAATTTATACCACTCTATTGTTGGAGATTCATGAAAGAATTAAATAAAGTTAAGAATTTGTGGGATTAGGTCCCGCAAAAAGTTTGATAGTTTTTGCTAAAATCCGTAGATGGATTTTCATACATGGAGTCGATATTTTGTTTTT
>CAJWYM010000038.1 GCA_913049555.1 uncultured Opitutia bacterium | reverse complement strand
ACGTATTCACCGTTGTTCTTTTTAAGAACAATATTCTTTTCAATCAAAACCCCTAAAAGTCGAAGCAAGGAGGCTTTTGGAATATTCAGAAAGGTCGAAATCGCATCTAAACCGACCGGATTTTTACATTGATTCAAAAAATCAATAATTTCAATACCTCTCAACAAGGCAGGTGCTAATGCTTTTTCATTCATTTTAAATATGGAACATATTCTATATTTGGAACTTATCAAGTTTTTATTATTTCTGCTATTTTTTGAATAAAAGTATTAAAAGAAGAATCTCTAAGGGCATGTAATTATGAGTCGAAAAAATTATAATCGGAAAACTTCTTTTTTGTAGATAAGCCAACCCATTTTAGGTAAAGTACTCACTTATTGAATCTCATTTTTACCCTGTACTCTGAAAAAACTGTAAGTGTAAATTCTTATTTTTCAAAAAAATCCTATGAACGAATTAATCAAAGTAGATTCTCAAGAAAAAAAAGAGCTTATTGAAATTTTTAAAACTGGAAAATCAGAAAAAACTCTTAAAAGTTATTTGACTGCTTTGGAGGATTTTTCTGATTTTATGAGATTAAGTTCCACTGAAGATGCAATACACAAATTTTTTGAGTTGGATGGAGGCAAAGCAAATTTACTAGTAAATGATTACCGACAAGTTCTATTGGAGAAAGCAAGGAATGCCCCTTCAACAATCAATCGCAAATTATCAGCGATTCGATCCGTAGTTAAACTCGGTAGAATGCTAGGTCTTATCTCCTGGCAAATAGAAGTGAAGAATTTACCAGCTACTAGCTATAAAGACACCTCAGGTCCAGGTTCAAAAACGATTGAAACGCTGATCCATCAGCTAAGAATTGCAGGTTCTAATAAAGCAATTCGAGATATTGCCATTTTAAGATTGTTTCATGACTTAGGGTTGAGGAGAGCAGAATTGTCTCGTTTAAATTTCGAAGATCTAATTCCAATACAAGCAATTTTATGGGTTCAAGGAAAAGGAAAACTGGAAAAAGAAGCTCTCAGTCTTCCGGAACCAACTATGGAAGCTTTATTGAATTGGTTGAAAGTTCGTGGACAAGCAGGCGGGGCCCTCTTTTACTCCTTAGACAAAGGCTCTGGTAAAAATCAGGGAGAACGTTCAATGTCCGACTACAGGAGACTTTCTGGACAAGGGATTTGGAAAATCATAACCACTTATGGAAAGTCTCTAGGGATTAAGATTCGTCCACACGGTATTCGACATACAGCCATCACAAATGCAGTTGAGATGACTGAAAAATTAGGCCTTACTTTGGATCAAGCTATGGATTTTTCAAGGCACAAACGAATTGATACCCTTTTAATCTACCGAGACCGTATCGACAACGTCCAAGGAAAATTAGCAAATGCAATCGCAAAAAAAGTACAGGAGAAATAAAATTTATTGCAATAATTCTAAAACATTCATTTTTGTTCCATTCAGCAAAAGAACTGTATCTCCTACTTTAGAACCAATCAAATTTTGCCCCAATGGAGTCTTGGGACTGACGACCGTAATTGTAAGTCCTTTAAAAGTAGTTTCTAACCCACCGCCGTATGAAGAAACAAAAAAGTACTCAATACTGTCATTTAAACTACACTTGACTACACTTCCTGCAAACACTTGCTCTTGGTGATCTTCAATGTCAGCCAACATTCCATGTATGGATTGAATATCCTCTAGTAACTTCTTTGCTTTAGCTGCATGTCCTGCAGCCAAATAAGAAGCTTCTATCGCCTGAGTATCCCATTTAGATTTCGCTTGAGCATCTTCGTGAGACGCATGATCTGAGGCATCCTTAGTGGAATCAATGAGAGAGTTCAAATTCAGTTCTAACTCATCTAAAATGAGCTGTATGATTTTTTCTCGGTTCATGATTCTCCAGTTCTTCCCTTAAATCCCCACATCATGAGAATCCCCCAAGAGAGCATAAAACAGATGCCTCCAAATGGATTTAATATATACAATGACTGATTCCCAGTCACTACTCCAGCATACATGCCAAAAGAAAATAGAAGGATTCCTATAAAAGCAAAGAACGAACTTCCCACGATCATTCTTTGAGAATTCTTATCTATTACAAGCCATTTGGAAATGCCTAAAACAACCAACAACATTGCATGGAATTTGTGAAAATCCAAACCAGTTTCAAAAATGGACATACGCTCTTTACTTACAGTCTCTCCGAGTATGTGGGCTCCAGAGGCTCCAATAACAATCGATAAAACGCCCATCAAACCCCCTACAAATAAAATCCAGTTTTTCATTTTTTTTGAGCAAATGCAGTTCTAATTAAATCCTCAGTTGCCGCATCCTCCCCAAGAGATAATTGGGCTTTTCGAATGGACTTATCTGCATCTGAGGGATTGTAGCCTAGAGCTACCATTGCTGCAACAGCATCCGCAAAACAAATATCTAATTTTGAATCAGAGGAGGGTTTGCTTGCATGAGTCGTATCAGATACTAAATTACTAGATCCTGGAAGTCCTCCAAGTTTGTCTTTAAGTTCTACGACCATTCTCTCGGCAGTTTTTTTACCGATTCCAGGACATTTAGAAAGCATTTTAACATCTGCATTTATAATGGCACTTCTTAAGGAACGGACTGAAAGTTGGCTCAACAGATTGAGGGCAATTTTTGGACCGATCCCCGAGACTTTTTCAACGATCAAATCAAACATTTCCCTCTCAGACTTCATTGCAAATCCATACATTGTTTGAGAATCTTCTCTATAAACAACTCGAGTAAATAATTTAACCTTTTGTCCGATTGGAGGAATTTTTTCTGAGGTGGTTAATGGAACAGATAGGACAAATCCAACCCCATGAACATCAATTACGGTGGATAAAGGAGTGGATTCTACGACTTGGCCTTCAATCTGTGAGATCATAACTTTTAGGAAGCGGAATTGATTTACGAAAAAACAGCTTATATTAAAAAAATTAGAAATAACATTACAATTTAAAAAGAACTCTTAAAAACAAAGAACTTTTATAAGAATTTTTTTAAATAAAATCTTGCATATATAATTAAAAAATGATTTATTTAAAGAGTATAAGATTTAGGGGTAAGTCTTATACTTTAAATGGAGTAGAAAATGAGTAGCGTGGAACTTAGGGGTAGGTTCCACGCTTTTTTTATGTTTATTTTCTATTACAATCTGAATTGACCTGAAACCCTAGTAATCTACTCTAAGTTTGGATGCTAGATTTTATAAAAAAACTCCCAAAAACTGAAACTCATTTACATATAGAGGGTTCCTTGCCTTTCCAACTTCTTAAAGAACTGAATCCTAATAAATTCCATACTCCTCCCGAAAGTTGGGATAAAGATTTTAAATTTAAATCATTCGAACAATTTGAATCTCATTTATTGGAGCATGCGTTGCAATGGTTCACCTCCTCTGAAAATTACTACAAAGCAGCAAGCATTATTTTTAACAAGCATTTGGATCAAAATGTTCGATATGTGGAAACAAGTTTTCATTCTGGAATGATCGAGTTTTTAGAGATTCCAGGTCCTGAAATTATAGATGCAATTTTAAGTGCGGTTCCAAAAGGTTTGGATGTTAAGGTTTTTATGGGAATGGCAAGAAACGGATATACAAAAAAACTAGGACCCATCCTAGAAGATTCTATCCACTGGAAACAACTCTCTGGAATAGATCTTCACGGTGTTGAAACTCTTCCAATTGAACCTTGGGCTGAGAAACTTTGGAAGGCAAGTAAAGATACTGGTAAATGTGTAAAAGCGCATGCGGGTGAATTTGGAGATTCAAATTACGTTCGGGATGCAATTCAAAAGTTGGGGATTGAACGAATTGAACACGGAGTTCGAGCTGCCGATTGTGAGGAAACAATCCAGTTTTTATTAGATGAGGACATAACTCTCGATATTTGTCCAATTAGTAATGTAAAGCTCAATGTAATTGACAAAATGGAGAACCACCCAATTCGAAAATTACAAGATCGTGGAGTTCGATGCACAGTAAGCACGGATGATCCTTTTTCATTTGGAAACTCTCTAACCGATGAATATCTAGCATTGGCTAATGATTTAAAATTCAGCAAAAGTGAGCTGAAAAGAATCGCCAAAAATGGATTTGAAATTGCATGGATGCCCGAACTTAAAAAAACTGAAATTTTTGAAGAAATCGAACTTCTTTAACTAACAATAGGTTCATTCACTCGAAATAATTGTACTTACAATGGAAACCACATGAATATAGCGGAGCTCATAAACCCAAAAATTAGAACCCAGCCAATTTACGAACCGGGCAAGCCAATAGAAGAGGTCGCTCGTGAAATTGGGCTTGATTTGAATGAGATTTGCAAGCTTGCTTCCAATGAAAATCCTCTTGGTGCTTCTCCATTAGCGATTCAAGCTGCCACCCATGCATTGAGCAAGGTTCACCTTTATCCAGACGGTGCCTCTTATTATTTGAAAGAATCCTTGTCTCAACATTGGAACTTGGAGCCGAATCAATTCACTCTTGGCAATGGTTCCAATGAGGTGATTGAGCTCATTGGTCACGCTTTCCTTAAAGATGGTGATGAAGTTTTAATGGGATCTCAGGCTTTTATAGTCTACAAATTAGTCACCCTTTTGTTCGGAGCCATTCCGGTTGAGGTAGAAATGCCAGATTATAAACATGATCTCTCAAGAATGTTGGATAAGGTCCATGATAAAACAAAGCTAGTATTCTTACCAAGCCCAAACAATCCAACAGGAACGGCCAATACGGAAAACGAAATTTATGAATTTGTTCGAGCTCTTCCTGACTCTGTAATATTTTGCTTCGATGAAGCCTATGCGGAATACAATCAAGAAGCACCCAACTTATTACCTCTCATTGAGGAGGGTAGGAAAGTGATTGGGCTACGAACCTTCTCGAAAATTTATGGTTTGGCCGGTCTCAGGATTGGTTATTCCTACAGTAATTCAAAAATCAGTGGTCTTCTCAATCAAGTCCGAGAACCTTTTAATATTAATTCTATTGCTCAGGTGGCAGCGGTTGCAGCCTTGAAAGACAAAAACCATGTAATAACCTGTAGAGAACAAAACAAAGTTGGAAGAGATTTGTGGTCTGAAGAATTAGAAGCTCTAGGGATTCCTTACATACCAAGCCAAGCAAATTTTATATTAGCAGAAGTTGGAAACGCCCAAAAATTATTCTTTGAGTTGCAGGATAAAGGAGTAATTACCAGACCCATGAAGCCCTATGGACTAGAAAATCATTTAAGGATTAGTATTGGAACTTGTGAACAAAACAAGCATGCTGTTGAGGTATTGAAAGGGATTTACAACAAATAGTGAACGATCACATACTTATTTTGAGCCAAGTTTCCGCTTTATTAGAAAATAAAACAGCCTCGAACCCTCTCCTCTGGATAATATTAGTCCTACTAATTTTGGTATTTGTAACCCATGCATTTACCAGAATGACTCGGCATGCTTTGGCATCCCTAAGAAATAAGACCCCGCAAGAAGAGGAGCTTGAAAAGTTAAAGCAGAACACTGCCATCCATTGGGCGATTGAAAATCCTAGACAATTTACTTCCGGCATTGAATTTTTAACTCTTTTTTCCACTTTTGTTGAAACGATCTTACTGCACTCATTATTAAGAAATACTCTCATATTAGACCCAGAGAACTCCGTTTGGTCTTTGTCTTTGAGTGCTCTCATGGTTGGATCTATTCAGTTTTTATTGATTGATTGGTTCTTCAAAGGGTATGCAACCGATCAACCGGAAAAAACCCTGCGTAGAACTTCTTGGCTCAGTGCTGCTGCAATCTTTATCATCACCCCCATAAAAGCACCTTTTGAATACTTTAGAAATCTGATCAACAAGTGGAGTCATCACAAAAACGGAAAAGAAGTCAATATTCTTGATGTTGAGGTCTTAATTCACTCACTAGGCGATCAGGAAACAGCCCTTACCCCATCCGTTAGGAAAATAATGGGCCGTGCAATCACACTCAATGAGTTAGAAGTTTCAGATGTGTTATTGCCTAGAAATCAAGTAAATTATTTCAATATTTTTAACAGTAATGAAGAAAATTTGGAAATGGCGAAAAAGTCAGGCCACACAAGATTTCCCTTATGCGAAGGAGATCTAGACAATTGTATTGGAATTATTCACATCAAAGATATCTTCCAGTTCAAAGGAGATATCAATAAGTTGGACATGCGAAAAATGATGCGTAATTACACAACTTTTTCACCAGATGACCATTTAGATGGAGTGCTTCAGCGCCTTTTACTTCTTAAGATGCATATGGCGATTGTTCGAGATGAATTTGGAGGAACGATCGGTCTGATCACTCTTGAGCAAATAATCGAAGAACTAGTAGGAGAAATTCAAGATGAATTTGATGCTGAAGAAAAAGAAATTGAAAAGTTGAGCTTGGATTTATTTAGAGTGAATGGTTTGGCTCCCGTGCACGAAGTTGAAGAAATCCTCAATATTCAAATAGACAACGAGGAAGTATCCACTTTCGGCGGATTAATAACAGCAGAAATTGGAAGAATTCCAAGTCCAACAGAGATTATTAACATGGAAAATCTTGAAATTACTATAGACAAAGTCGAGGAAAGGAGGATAATAAATACAGTAGTTAAAGTAATCGCAAGACCTCACGAAGATTTAAACGACTCAGAATAATCTAGCTATGAATGGAAATCCTCCCAAAAATAGTCCCAACCCCTTTATTGGTATCCAGTTTGTTAATTGTGGAACTTACACACGGATCTATCGTAACAAAGAAAAAACTATGTACACTGGTTTTTGTCCCTGTTGTGGCACCCCTGTTCGGGTAAAAATTGGAACTGGTGAAAATGCGACCAATTCCAGATTCTTTAAATACTATTCACCGTGTATTAAAAAGTAATCTACGGAAGAATCTATAGAAGTTCGACGGTTTCCTTGTTTTCTTAATGTTGAAACCCAATCTTTGAAATCGACCTACCCAAGTTTTAAGTTGTTTGTTTTGGAGGGTAAGAAATGATCTCTATTTCATAACCGTCTGGAGCGTCAATAAATGCAAATTTGCTTCCACTACCAGATTGAGTAGGACCCTCACTGAACGAAATGCCTAAACGTGTAATATGCTCTGAAAATGCATCCATATCATCAACTTCAAAGGCAATGTGCATCCAATCGGCCTGCAAAGCCACGGGTCCCGAACTTGGAAAATAAGCAATTTCAATCAATTCGTCACTGTTAGGTACTTGGAGGAAAACAAGCTTGGATCCTCTCGGAGACTCAGATCTTTTCACCTCTTGGAGATGGAAAATCTCTTTGTAAAAATCAACCGTTTTTTCCAGATCATTCACACGCATCCTTGTGTGTAAAAACTTTTTTATTACTGACATAGTATCAAAATGCGAATGAATCTTAATAAATCAAATAGAAAATAGGAATGGATCCCAGTGATTAGAATCCTAAAGATTCAAGCGATACGCGTGAATGCTCTCAAACTGTCAGGCTTATTTGATATTGCAAGCTTTGTGGACGCTTCCGGAAAAAGCAATATCTGGAACCTAATAGGGAGGTTAGTTCCAAAAAAGGCAGATTCCTAACTCAGAAAAAATTCAAATCTTCTAAGATTCTGATGCCTCCGATTCCTCATGGATTTGTGGTTTGAGGGATGGAAACAAAATCGTGTCACGAATGCTGGATGCTCCAGTCAATAAGATTGTCAAGCGGTCTACTCCAAGACCCATCCCTCCAGCTGGCGGCATTCCATACTCCATTGCAAGTAAAAAGTCCTCATCAATATTTTGAACCTCTTCTCCTGCTTGAATTTCAAACATCTTGCGTTGTAATAAAGGGTCGTTCTGCTCAGAATAAGCTGGAGCGATTTCTTGACCATTGATGCAGAGCTCAAAGACATCGATGGTTGATTCATCTGAAGCCGTAATCTTGGCTAGTGGGCATAGCTCTTTAGGGATGTGGGTCACAAAAGTAGGTTGAATCAATCCTGGCTCAATTTTTTTCTCAAATACATTGTTCGTAATTTCAAAATCTTCTAAAGAACCATCCACTTCGATGTCCATTTTATGGCAGGCATTCAACTTATCTTCTCGGCTCAATGAGAACCAATTTTCATCTTGGGTAGCTGCAATCACTAAATCCTTATACTTAGCTTCCCTCCAATCTCCAGACAGCTCTATTTTTTGTCCATCATAACGATCAATAGTAAGACTGCCGATTGCCTCTTTGGCTACCTGTTGGATGAGGCCCTTTGTCATATCCATCATTCCTCGGAAATCCGTGTAAGCCTCATAAGCCTCTAGCATTGTAAATTCTGGATTGTGTCTTCTTGAGAGCCCTTCATTCCGAAAAACGCGACCTAGTTCAAAAACACGATCGTAACCGCCAACCAACATCCTCTTCAGATAAAGCTCCAAAGCAATTCGCATGTTAAAATCACAATCCAATGCATTGAAATGAGTTGTAAAAGGTCTTGCTGCAGCCCCTCCTGCAATTGAAGTCATCATAGGAGTTTCAACCTCCGTATAATCTCGATTCCACAAAAACTTCCTAATTTCTTTTAAGATCTTAAATCTTTGATTGAAACGATTTCTGGATTCGTCGTTTACAATTAAATCTAAATACCTCTGGCGATAGATTTGATCACTGTCCACCAAACCATGCCATTTTTCAGGCAAAGGTCGGAGTGCTTTGGAAACCAATTTAACTGAATGAGCGCGAACTGTTATTTCACCTGTCTTTGTTTTAAACAATGTTCCCGTAACTCCGATAAAATCACCTAAATCAAACTTCTTGAATCTTTGATAATTCTCTACACCCACTTCATCTCGAGTCACATAAAGTTGGATTTTACCATCACGATCTAAAATTTTGACAAAACTGGCCTTGCCCATTACACGAAAAACAACGACCCGTCCTGCAACGGAGACTAACTGGGTATTTTCTCCATCTTCTACATATTCCTCGACCGCCGTCTTTGAAGTATGAGATTGCTTGCAATTTTCTGAAAATGGATTGATGCCATCTTCTCGAAGCTTTTCTAATTTTTGCAACCTTACTGCATAGAGGTCGCTTGTATTTTCTGTCTCTTGCTTAGCCATAATAAATCCTTCATATTCACACTTTGGTTGAATGGGTTCAAACCATTTTTCAGCGAATCTTCATATAATGATAAATTTGAGTCCTGATTTAAGGTAGAATCTAGAAAAGGAATTCCTCATTAGAACTTTGATTTCAAACTTTCCATAGCAAGCTGCAATACAAAGAGACTGTTCGAAGATAAAATTTTAAAATCCATCTTATATCGATTAAAAGAAAATAAAATATTTAAAAATTCAATTTATCAGAATCCTTCATAAAATCTATGAAATTATCAATCTCTCTACTAAAGTTGCCATTTACTGCAATCTGGAATATCAATTTATCATCTTTAATTCTGGGCCTTATTATTGAATCATAAAATATAAAATCGAGGCTGTTGCCCAAATAAAAAGTTTAATCGATTGACACCAGAAAAACTTAAGTTCATAAATTGGGCGATTGCTGGTGATTTGCCAGTTTGTGCTTTTTCGTTCCATCCGGCAGACTTAAGGCTCAGTTTCAATCGCCGGATGAAGCTTAAGACATGAAAAATTTATACAATAAATTCGTCTCTAAGGGTTCTGGGAGGTCTAACCAATCTCGAACTTTTAGTAAGAATCCTTCTTTTGACAAAAGTCAAAGATTGCCTAAAGAGAAGCCAAAAGCAGATCCTAGAAAAGCAGCAGACCAACCTCCTAAAGGGGTCTTCACAGCTCTTCTACCCAGTATTCAAAAAGCACTCACTGAAGAAGGTTATATCCAGCCAACTCCAATCCAAGAGCAAGCCATTCCTCATATATTGGACGGTAGAGACATCATCGGATGCGCACAAACTGGGACCGGTAAAACGGCGGCCTTTACGCTTCCTTTGTTGCAGCATATAGAAAATGCCACTGAAAAAGTTAGTAAAAACCCCAGCGTTTTAGTTCTTGCTCCAACAAGAGAATTAGCAGCACAAATTGGGGAAAATGTTGAGAAATACAGTCGCCATCTAAAAGTGAGAACTTCCATAATTTATGGTGGAGTCAATCAAAACCCTCAAGTGAAGGAAATTAAAGCTGGGATTGATATTCTCATTGCTACTCCTGGTAGATTGTTGGATTTAATCAGCCAAAAATTTATAAGATTGAACGAAATTGATTTTTTAGTGTTGGATGAAGCCGATCGCATGTTGGACATGGGATTTTTACCTGATATTAAAAAAATCATGAAACTCGTTCCGATTGAGAGACAATCTTTATTCTTTTCTGCTACCATGAATACGGATATTGGGAAGCTGGCGAGATCTCTCGTTCATAAACCCGCTCAAGTAAATATCGAGCCAGAAAAGCCTGCCGTAGAGCGAATCAATCAAACGGTCTATTTTGTTGAAAAAAAAGACAAAGACACTTTATTAAAATCATTAATCACTGACAACAAGATGACAAAAGTCATTGTCTTCACTCAAATGAAGCACGTGGCAAATAAAGTAACAGAACGATTGGTAAAAGCTGGAATAAAAGCTGCCGCTATCCACGGAAACAAAAGCCAAGCTGCTAGAACTAAAGCCCTTGAAAGCTTTAAATCTACTCGTATTCGTGTATTAGTTGCGACGGATATTGCTGCCCGAGGCATTGATGTGGAAAAGATAAGTCACGTGGTGAATTTTGACCTTCCCAACGAACCAGAAACGTATGTGCATAGAATTGGAAGAACTGCAAGAGCTGGACATGAAGGGGAAGCTCATTCTTTTTGTTCTGCAGAGGAGCGCAATTACTTAAGGATGATTGAAGTTCTTCTAAGAAAACCCATTCCTTCTAACACCGATCATCCCCAACACTCTGAATTTGCAATGAATGCCACTGGAGCAGATGCCAAACCAGGACCCAAAAAAAAGGCACCTTTAACAAAAGGGAAAAAGTTTGCGAAAGTCAAAGGAGGTATGAGAGATTCGAACTACTCCAAAACAGGTATAAAGATGCATCGTAATAGCGGTAAGAGAAAAGGGGTTGTTTAAGATTTCAATTCAAGAATTCAAATAGTATTTGGAAATGTCCCAATTAAATTTGTCAATTTATTGGGACATTCTTTTGGGTTTATAACCGGTTTTAAATCCTTTGCGACATTTGTTCTAGTGTTTCCTTTTCTTATTATTGATTCCCTATAAATAGTCTACAATCTTCTTAAGAAAAGAAGGGACGAGCCAATAATTTGAGGGCTATTGAATTGTTCTTAAATTTAAATCGTTTCATCTAGAGCACTGGATGGAGCAAAAAGCATAAAATGCTAATTTATTGAATCAACTTCCAACAATATTTTTGCTCAATTGTAAAATAGATGTGGCGATCCCAAATGTGAGTAAAACCACCAATGAAAATGCAAAAATAAGAGCTACACTTGTTATTCCAAGGGTTAAACTTCTCATATGATCTTCAATCAGTTCATATTTAGATTTATACAGACTCTCAAATCCCTCAACAGCCCGACCAGTATTTTCTGCAATTGCCAAAACATCTGTATCCATATCTTCAAAGATTTCCATCTCAGCAAAAGCGTCCGAAAAAGATTCCCCATCATTTACTTTATTTCTAGCTGCACGAAACTTTAGTTTAAAAGCATCATTGTTAATCCCTTTTTCAATCAGTTTCAAGCATTCCGTAGCACTGACCCCACTCCCAAGAAGAGTGTAAGCAAGATTTGCAATCCTAGATTGCTCTGCATTGATTACGATCTTATTGATCACTGGAATCTTCAACAAGCAAGCATCTGTCTTCAATTTTCCATCGCTGTTTTTTCTCCATTGATTGATTGCAATTGATAGAATCAGACTACCGATTACAAACACAGGACCGAGTGTAAAACCTGCTTCTGCAAGCCAAAGGATAAGTGCCGCAGACCAAGACATTTCTCCACCCATGGATTGAAGCATCATTTCAATTCTTGGAAGCAGATAGAAAAGGAAGAAAATAACAACAAAAAAGGCAATTAATGAAACAAAAATCGGATAAGCAAGCCCAGAAGCAATCTTTTTTCTAATATTGATTCGTGCCTGAACCCGATCAATCATATTTACTAGAACAGGCTCCAAATTTCCCGTAGCCTCCCCAGCCTCCAACATATGAAGTAAGCTTGGATCAAAAATTTTATCATACCTTCCAAGAGCAGAAGCTATAGTTTCCCCATCACTCAATTCCTTCCAGACTCCTCCAGCGATTTTGTTAAGGGTTGGATCTTTTAATCTAGATGCAAGAGTTTTGGCAGTATCCCCGACGGGCATTCCACTTTTAATCAATTGATGGAATTTGACAAGAAAAGCATGCGCAATTTTATCGGACTTATTTTTACTGACTGAAGTCTCCAAATCCAAAGATTTTTTTTGGCCAAAAGAAAATCCAGAACGCTTTTCCTTAATTTCTAATAGTTGAACCCCTTTTAATTTTAAGGAAGTTCTTGCAGATGCTAAATCTTTTGCATCCAGAAATCCTCGGATTTTTTCACCTTTTGAGGCAAAAGCTGTGTATTGGTATCTCGTCATGATTTAGGCGTGAGTAATATCTGCAAATTTAACAATTTCTGACAGAGTCGTTCTTGACAATTTTACTTGTTCCCAACCACATTCTATTAAAGATCTCATTCCGTGTTCCACAGCATTGACTCGAATTTCTTTAGCGGATGCTTGATTGACAATCATCTCATGTAAAGAATCTCCAACCTGCAAAACCTCAAAAATTCCAACTCTCCCTCGAAATCCAAGTTCCGAACAATGTTCACAACCTCCAGCACTTGAAACAAGTGAAATGTCCTTGGGATCATAATTTTTCAAACCAATCATTTTCATGCAACTTTCAAATTCACGAGGACTCATATTACTAGGTTTGGAGCATTTTGGACAAAGTCTTCTAACTAGGCGCTGAGCAATAATCATTTCCACAGAGGAAGCGATCAGAAAAGGTTCAATCTCCATATCAATCAATCGAGTCAAGGCTCCCGGAGAATCATTGGTGTGCAGAGTGGACAAAACCAAATGTCCAGTTAAAGAGGCTCGAATAGCAATATCAGCGGTTTCTCTATCTCGAATCTCTCCAATCATCAAAATATCCGGATCCTGTCTCAAAACACTCCTTAAGACACTTGCAAATGTGAGCCCGATTTCAGACTGAACTTGAGTCTGATTTACTTCTGGAATTTCATATTCTATAGGATCCTCTACTGTGATAATGCGTTTTTCAGGCGCTGCAATGTGTCTCATAAAAGCAGATAAAGTAGTGCTTTTACCTGAACCAGTCGGTCCTGTTATCAAAAGAATGCCATGAGGAAGTGCTAAAACCTGATCTATTTTTTTTTGATCATCCTCCAAAATTCCAAGGTCTGGTATCGTTACTGGCTGATTATTTTCATTCAACAAACGCATGCTCACACTTTCACCATACATAGTTGGCAAAGTGGATACTCGGATATCAATTTCATCTCCTCGGTTGCTGAATGTGATTCGACCATCTTGGGGTTTTCGCTTTTCTGAAATATTCAATCGAGCCATGATTTTGACCCTTGAAATGATAGCACTTTGAAAACGAATTAAATTTTCTGGAACCATCACAGGAACTAACTGACCATCAATTCGGTATCTTATATTTAAAAGATCTCTTCGAGGTTCCACATGGATATCGGTGGCTCGATCCCGAATCGCTTGAGAAAAGACATCATTCACAAAGCGGATAATGGCAGTATTTTCATCTTCCTCCTCTTCCTCCACTCCTTCCTCTAAAAAGTCGGTATCCTCCAAAGTGCCAGAACCCACTCCAAAACGCTTGTTGATTGTATTCGCCAACCACTCCGGGTCTGAAAGATGCCAAATGGGGGGTTTTCGACACAATGCATATATCCAATCATCCATTTGCTTTGTTGGGGGCCACAATGTAGTCAATGCAATAAAGTCCCCTTTTTGTTCAGCCAACGGCAAAGTTTGGAATTCAAATATCAATCGAGCTGGAATCACGGAAGTAGGTTCTTCCAGCAGTTTGGGTCTGTGAAGACATTTCATTTCTGCTGCTTGGGCTACACGCTCCAATAGAATATCTTCTGGGATATTACATATTTCAGAGAGCAAAGAGAGTCTTTTGTTCGCAGATGCTTTGCTCCATTTTTTTTGCTGATCCGAGGAAGCACTGGATAAATTGAAATCTATAAAACGATCGTATTCTGAATTTTTCATGGATCTTTTTTACCTTTTTTTCGATCTTGGCTTTTCTTTCTTCCCTTGTTTTGCTTTTGTGAATTTTGATTTTTTTCACCTATTTTTGAAGACGGTGTTCTGGAGTAAGCTCTCGATCTTGTGGTCAAGACGCTCTCCAAATTTAATTTCAATCGACCACTCGGAGAGTCTAAAGTGACGAGCTCTTTGACTGGGTCAAATTGAATCACTTTTAAATCTCCATCACTCTCACCAACTCCAAGCCAATGATTTGTCTTGGAATAATCATTATAAATTCCAAAACGCCACTCTCCATTCATATGCGCATAACTTTGCAAACGAATTTTACGAGCATTTAAATCCCCTAGATTTGCATTTCTATTTTTCCACTCTTTTGTCAAAAAAGGAGAATTATCCAACAAGGATCCATAATGAACTTTTAATTCATCCTCAGAAAATTTTGAGGCAGACTCTATTTCAGAAAAAAGAGGTTCTGAAGCTAAAAGAAAAAAAGCACTTAAAGACAGAATTGTTTGCAATCTTTTGATCTTCATCGATCCTTTTCGATCAGGTCTTTTAAAAAGTCGAGAAGACATTGGATACAAGTGATAAAAATGGGATTTCAAGGCGCTTCCTCTCCTCCTAAAAACTCTTGAACATCTCTCTTTAACATTTCGGAGCGTATGTCCTCCTGAAAACTTTTATTCCCTTGTGCTTGTTCTTGCTGAACAACAATGGGTTTAATAAAAATAATGAGTTCTCGAGTCGTTTCCTTTTTACTCTTAGGGCTGAATAATTTTCCAACGATCGGAATACTACCGAGTAAATATACTTTACCTTTGCTGTCCGAGGACTCCACGGATTGTAGACCTGCCATGATCAAGGTTTCTTGGTCTTTAATACTAACAAAAGAAGTTGCTCTTCGTGTCCCTATGATCGGTTGTATATTATTATCAATTGTCTGTGTATCTACGACCGTTTCCACAATCTGCTCAATCTCCATTTGGACTACATTGTTGTCTCCAATCAAGGGTCGAACTCGTAAAGTAATACCGATATCCCTGTATTCGACCGTCGATCGCGTCGCTAAGTCCGAATTATTTAAATTTGAAGTGCTACTTGTAATGATTGGCCTCGCTTCGCCAACATTGATAGAAGCTCTATGGTTGTGGGTAGTGACAATAGTTGGAGATGAAAGAATCTTCACATTTCGATCTTCTTTTGCTTTATTTAAAACTGCGCTCAATGAAAAATCTTTCAATGAAGTTTGCATACTAAGAGCAGGACTTCCTGAATCTCCAAGACTCGGAGTGGAAGAAGACACGTTATAATTTCCAGGGGTGATTAATCCTGCCGCAGGTTTTTTAAAATCAATGCCAAAACTTTCTAAGCCAGAAACCTGCAAGTCAGTGAGTCCAACCTCAGCAATGACAACTTCGATTCGAACTTGGTTAAGAACAACATCAATTTGGTGGATCAAATCTGCTACCTGTCTTAAATCATTGTCCGTCCCATAGGCAACAATTGCATTGCTTCGGGCATCGGCAACAATTGAAATATAGGGACTGAATTGCCTCTCATCCACATTGAGACCTTCTACACTGTCTAGTTCAAACACTATATCTTGGTTACTCAAGGAGTTCCCCTCGTCTTCCGGCTCTTTTAAAAATGTTTTGCGATTGGAAGCTTCTCTTTTTCGGATTCTCTGCTGCGTAGAAACAATCTGCTGAATCGTTCGGCTCATATCCACGGCAATTCCATGTTTGATCGAAAAGGTCCTGCTTTTAGTCAAGGGAGCCACATCGACATCTAGATCCAGAATCATTTTGCTAATACGTGCGATATCACTGGCGGTTCCATAGGTCATAATCGAATTGGACCGAGTGTCAGAAATAACAGAGGCATAAGGGCTAAATTCAACATCTTGTTCAATATTAGACATCGACATTTCATTTGTATTTCTTGCGCCTGCATATTGAAAGCCCTCTCTTCTAAAGTTATTCCTCTGTGTATTGATTAAAGAGGCAATCATACGGGTGAGCGTTGGACTTTGAGCATGGGATAGAAAAAAGATTTTGCTAGTAGTTAATGGAGCTACATCTTTGTCTAATTCTTGGATCAAGGTTCCAACCCGATTGATATCTTTCTCGGTTCCGTAAACGATGATTGAATTGGCTCTTTTGTCGGCAATAACAACTGCATAGGGGCTAAATTGAAGCTCAGGCATCCCCTCTTCATACATAAGAGAACTCTCTTGGCTTGCATCTAAATAAGTAGCATTTGAATTTTCGGAGAATTCAACCTCCTCTGGAAGCTCGGATTGCTGAGAGGATGAAGATCCCTTCTCGTTGTCTTCTTCAAAGCTTTTGATTTCTTTGGAAGATTCAGTTTGACGAAATCCCATCTTATCCCAAATTCTTCTTTGGTTTCTGATAATGTTGTTTAGACTGGAGTAGACTTGTTGAGACATGGCATGTTCTAAATAAAAAACTTTGCTGCTAGTCAAAGGATTTATCTCCTCATCCAGCTTGTGAACGATGTTTTTAATTAAGCTTTCATTTTCTGGAAGGATCGTCGCTATAATTTGATTGGTTCTATTGTCATTCAGAAAAAGATGTTGCTTCAATTGTTCCCTCAAACCATTTCTTTGAAGAACGACCAAGTTGTTCCGGATATTCTTAGCGGAAACATTTTTAAGAGGGAAAAAGAAAACTTTAAATCGACTGCTAGGCGGCATATCAATTCGCTCTAATATTTGTTGCACTTGTCTTAGGGTAGACAAAGATTCATAAACCATAAAAGAGTTGGATTGTTGATAATGAAAGATTCCACCCACACTTTTCCTGACCAGGGGTCTAATTTGTTGCAATGCATCATTTGAATTAAGATGCATCACCCGAAACAATTTACCATAAAATTTCTCACTGCCTTGTTCCAGCGAACCTAAGTTATCTAATATTTCCAAGCCATGATTAAATACATTTTTTTTATTGATCGCTTTGAGAAATTTAGCATCCAATCTGTTTATCAAAATTCCATGCAAAGAGAGCAAGTTTTCGAGTGCATAAATGGCCTCGTCTCTTCGAAGTTTGCCTTGGCTATTAAAATTAATTTTGACCTCCGCTAAGTTATTCTCGGGGATAATGGGTCGACCGGATAGGTCAGACATCATTTGTAAGACCTGATAGGGAGCCTCATTGACCATTTTAATCGGACCGACCTTATCAGCCGCTTGAAATTTAGGACTTATTTGTATATGGGACAAGACCCCTTCTTCCTCAGAGGCAACGACCCATTTAGGGATCAGGGAAACACAGATTAGAAAGAGGAAATAAGGGATTAGCGTGTGCTTTTTAATTGAGTTCATAAGTATTAATTTTCATAGCAGCGTTCAAAATGTTTGGGTTTGCCTTATTCGGAGTAATCGCAATGGTTTCCATATTTATTGTAGGGTATTGTTGAGCAATTTCAGATTCTAAAAGCAGCAATTGCATTAGGTGGGTGTTTTGAATCCGGATTGTAACCGTGTGCTTGTTGTACACTTTGTGCATGGAGCTGTCTTCAGTATTTAAATCATGTTCCAATTTTAAATCTCTAACGATCGTATCCACGAATGCAGTGAGACCCGCTGAGTTTAAAGATTTACTGGACTCAAAGCTGCTAAGTGCTTGATCCAACTTAGCATTTATTTTTTCTGAATTTTGAATCCAAACATTTTGAACGATCAACTCTTGTTTGACCTCTTTTAGTAAGCGACTCTTTTCCGAATAACGATTGTTTACAAAGCTAAACCAGATTAATAAAAGGACAAACACAAGGCTATGTAACATCCATTTTTCTCTCGTAGATACCCTCATGATTTCGGCCTTTCACTGGATGATTTAGGGTTCCGACTCTGAAGCTTTATGACAACCCCGAATTCAACGCCCTGGGTCTTGGATCTTACATTGTCAAAGGTTACACTTTTAAAGTGGATATCTTTTTCCAGAATTTGCTGAAAAAGATTCATCTCACTTGCAAGTTCGGCTTTTGCTTGAAAAGTCATGCGACCGTCTTCGCCAATTCGAAATACAGAGATTGACATATTCGGTGGCCTTAGATCATTCAAATACAACAGCCAATCAAAGGGTCTAAAAGCACCTTTACTAAAAGACCGCAAGACGGATGCCAACTTGTCTTGGCTTTCAATTTCGCTCACTTGCTTCCTTTGAGATTCAAACTGCTCCAGAGAGGCATTGTATTGCCAAGAATTTGACCATGAAAAAAGCTGGTACACCAACAAAATAAAAAATAAAAAACCATTCCCGATTAAGGAGGCCCGAGTTATTTGCTTTTGCTTTAACTCACTACGAATTTGAAATAAGTATTCTTCATCCTGTAAATCCAAGGCCAATAGTTTCTGTTCACTTAAGGCCAATCGACTTATGACCTCATTATTTTCCCACAATACGCAATAGTTTCTTGTTTTTGAATTTAGATCCACAGCTTTTAAAAGATAGGGATCTAGAGCCTGCTTGTCTTTCCTCGTGTCAGAAATATAGGAACTTAACAATTCACTGGGAATGCTTGTCTTTTTATTTGGAAATACAATTTGGCAATCACTCTCAGCATCTTTAATAAAGATCGATGAAGGCTTTTCTTTGATGGAAAGATTAGAAATTAAGGCAAAGGAAGGAACCACCCATTTTACCTTTTTATTCATTTGATTGGCTGTATTTAAATAAGATTGAACTTCTTTTTTGCTGGTGTAAAAAACAAACAGTTCACCTGATTTTTTATCATAAAAGTGTCCCCATGCAATTTGCTCCAGTTCTAATAAGGATTCCTCCTCTAATCGGCCCCGAATATACTGCCCCAACTCTTTGGGTGAAAGTTTACCCTGCAAGTGTTCAGTAAAATAAAGAAACAATGCTGAAGGTAAGATCAAAAGATCTTGATATACATTTATGATCCGGTTCATAAAAGATCTCCTAAATTTTCTATTGGATCGATGGAATTGCCATCAAAGATCTCTGGTTTGTAGGCATGAATGATTTTTTGATTTTCCAATATCTTAAGAAGAGTGCAGGGGTAAACGGATCCAGGTTTTGAAAAATCGAAAATGGAGGATAAAAGATACTGAGAATTTCCCCGTGAGGTCTCGATCTCCAATTTAAAATATTGTGAAATCCGATCAAAGGGTAAAAATTCTCCAAATTTGTCTCTGGGATAATCTTCTTGATCCTCCTGGTTTGGTCTTAGAATTCGATCGTCTTTTGTATTTCTAATATTGTCTGGTCCTGCTAGAAATTGTTGAAGTTTTTCTGCATCAAATTCTAATTCCTCATCCAAAACCAATAAAGTTTCCGGATTCGCTGTGTTGTAGTTTACACCTCTGTGTTGATACAATGTAAAAACATTCCAAAACGCTGCAAACAATTGATTAGGAAGTAAATCATCTCCTCGAAATAGCTCTTCAAAACCCTGAATATTAAAAAGATCCTGTTCAAATTCTAAAAATTTATTCGCGATAGAAATAGGATCTTCAAGTTTTCTGTAATAATTTTTTTCAGCCCCGTACAATCGAACTTTATTGTCAGAATCGATCCAATCCAACAAACTGTCTTTGAGTATATTCGCTTCCGTTTCATTCAATTCTTGGCTTAAAAAGAAGTCCTCTAAGGCTTCTTCGGCTTTCACATTCAATGGAATTTTACCAGATTCATCCATCAATCGAATCTGAACTTCAATACCCGGCCCAAATTGTATAGATTCAAAATCTGGTAAAAGATTTAAAGGATCTTCCTCCTCTTCATTCACTTCCAAATTAAGGTACTGATTCAAATTTCCCCAACCTTGGGAGGGACTGTACAATTGTTGATCTAATTCTCGGATTTCAGCTAAAACAGCAATTGAAAGCTCCAATGCTTGATGGGCAACCAATCGTAATTCCTGCTTTTCTCCTGGGAATCCAACGTTTTTTATTTCATCTCGAATCCCTTCAATAACCTTCATGGATACAAATGCGATAAATGTAGTGTAACCAAGGACTAAAAGGACAACTGTTCCAGCTCGGTTTCTATTTAAAGATCTAGTCATAACTAATATAGGAGCACCTCAGGCAAATTGTTAAAACTAGAATTAAAGAGAAATTCTTCTGTATGCTTTCTACCCTTAGAGGCAAAATAAATTCTCATTGCAGAAGGATTCACTTCAAAATCATTTTCCGATTCATCTGTATCCAATTCTATTTCCTCTTCACCGGTTTCAGGATCCACAAAGACAAACTCGACTTGCTCAATCATTGAGCTTACTGGAGTCCGAATCCAATCTCTTTGTTTGCTCCCCCTTGCTAGGTTTTTCCAGATAAAAGACAAACCATCGCTTTCATGATAGTACAAAAAAAGGATCAAATCAGTACTCGGTGACTCGGGATCCGTAACAAATAATTGAGAGGGATTTCGAGTTCGAAACTCAACCAGATTTTTTTTAATACCCTCAACACGACCCCAAGAGATTTGTCTAGATTTTAGCGGGTTATTCACTTCAGCATCTATCATTGAATTCAACAATCCAGACACGGAGACATAATGCTCTCTAAAATTTGGTAAATCCTCTACCTTTTCCCATAATAAAAATAAGGATCTGGCAAAGCTCGAACCGGTCAAAAAGATTAAACCAACGAGAGAAAGCGCAATCAATGCCTCTAAAAATGTAAAGCCATTTTTAAAATGGATCGTCTCAGATTTCGTTTTGATACGCATCCTCCCACTCCGCAAATCGGATTTCTTTTAATTGCATTCTATCCTCTGGAACCGACCACGAAGGACGATAAAGAAAAAGATCCATCTGCTGTTGGGAGGAGCTTAAGGATCCCTTTGACTCATAAAGAATAGAGACCATCCAAGTATCTAATAGCTCTACGGGGAAAATTTCAGCTTTCCAATAAATGTCCAAATCCCTGACTCTCATAACCCCGCCTGACTCTAAAATATCAACATCAAGAATACTCAGAATTTCTTTTCTAACCAAAGTTTGCACATTGGAGGATGAATCTGAAAACTCAACTTTTTCAAAAGCAATAAATGTATTGCGTATTGTTTCTGAAAAAATGGCTACCGTGGCCGCAAATAATATCAAAGCAATGAAAACTTCAGCCAAAGTAAACCCCTTTTTTTTCAATAAAAAAGAGCAGGTCCTTGAGGGATCAGAATTATCAGAACATTTTCGCATAAAATTAAAAATGATACAAATCCTCCACAACAACTTGTCCGCTCAAACCATGGATTCTAAAACTTTTTTCTCCATTTTCGCTTTGAACGCTCACCCTAAAGGGAGCAGAAACCCCAATTGCAGAAAAGAATATAGAGTCGATTTCCCTTTCCTCAGATGCATAAACAGGGGCACCGTTTAATTCTAACTCTGGAGCAATTCGATGAAAATAAACTTCATGGCTAGATTCATAGCCCTCATCCATTGGAAACGATTGGACAAAATTGCCAAATGCATCTTTTAAAATGAAAATTTGTTTTTCCGAATCAAAACCCAAACCAATCCCAACACCATCATTCAGAGCATAGGTTCTAGCTGCTTGTACTACACGAGCAATTAGTTCTGAAGACTTAATATTCCCCAACCTGCTTCCTGATCCAAAAATAGGCAATATAAATAGAACAGATAGGGCCCCGATTAAAGAAACCACCATAAATACCTCTAAAAGGGTAAATGCTTTTTTATACATTTACAGAATGCATACTTACTCTTTTGCATTGTTCCAATTCACAATGTCGTCCTCACTTTCAACTCCATCAGGACCCAATGACCATAAATCAAACTTTTCAAGGTTTTGAATTCCTGGGAACTTGTAATTGTAAGGCCGTCCCCAAGGATCCTTACTCAACTTCGTTACATAGGGGCCATCCCAATTTTCTGTTTCTTCTGAGGGTTGAGTCATAAGAGCCTCCAAGCCCTCTTCTGTAGAAGGATAACTTCCAACATTCACTCGATAGGTCATCAAAGGAGTGACTAAAGTTTCATTGACGAAAATTCTAGCGATCTCCTTCTTGCCACCCCCCAAAATTTTATCCAAATTCGTAATCAAAAGAGCAGCAATCGCTGCTAACAATGCGATTGCTATTAATATTTCCAGTAAGGTAAAACCGAGGCGTTTGGATGAGTTCATAAACATATCTAACTAGAGGAGGCAGAAATTGTTACAAGGAGTATATGGTTATTAAAAAGAATAATCACAATTATTCAAGGCATTCGTTTTAATTGGTAAAATTGACCCACCCTATTTTTATGATTAAAGGGACGATCAAACTAAGATTGCTCTCTAAAATCTGATACCAGATCAGATAAAATTTATCCAATCAAATTTCTGTGAATTTTATACATAAGAGCTCTATTAAAAATAAATCATCAAGGCTCAAGCGTGAGCCCACTTTTGCAAGATAAGAACAAACAAAGTTTGTGTATTGAACAAAGCATGAAATAGAATACAGGACCATAAGTTGCCTGACTTCTCGTAGGTTTTTGCTAACAGAAAGCCAAGAACAAAGAGAGGAACAAACACCGATAGATGCATATGAATCCCAGCAAAAATAAAACCACTAATTATCATCGAAGTTTTTATATTCAGGTGATTCTTTAGAAAACGATAAATGACTCCCCTAAAGAACAACTCCTCAGCTACCGGGGCTATAATAGTTGTGCATAGAGTCAGTAATCCAAATGAGATACTGAGATCAGCAGTTTTGTAAATCTCTACTAAATCCTGTTGAGCAGGCAACTCCATCCATCCCAACCGCGAAATCTGTTCCAAAAAATAACGATTCAGAAGCGTTACCAACAAAATGATCGGAATATAAGCAAAGAATGCATAAGAACCAAAATGAATCGCTTCTTTAGAGGGCATAAAAAAAGATTTGTCCAATATACCCTGCAAATTCTTTTTATAGAATGAAATTCCAAAAACAATAAAAACCATTGGAATTTGCAAACTCAGAGCAAGCAACGAATAGCGAAGAAGGAGATCCTCTTCAAAATAATTCTTATACAATCCAGATTGAAGTAACCGTGAAATAAAGAATTGAGACACCAATACAGAAACGAAAACAATCCACAAACAAATCCCCCCATCCAACCAACTTAAATCAACTTTGGGAACCGTTCGATTTATAGAACGATATTTTGGCCAGATTTGAGATCGAACAAACAATCCTGAGACAATGATGCAAATCGCATATGCGATTTCTAATGGCACGACTAAGACTGGTCAGACTTTAAATTTAGAATGGCCACAGAGGATGAATTTTCTTTCTCGCTTATCAACTCAATCCAATCAACCATAATTCTAACACCCTCCCGAAGGCGAATGTCAAAAGTAGGATCCTCTCCCTCTACTTCATCCTCTTCATCCTTTTCATTGTCTTTATATTTATCCTCTTGTTCTAGAAATACATTTAAAAGAACTTCTTCACGATCAAAAGTATTCTCCTCTAAAGTATCAAGCTCCAGATTCATTTTCCTTCGAAACAATTTCTCTCCATGTTTTTCTTCCAATCGGTTGTATATATTCAGAGAGACTATTTTATGGTCTCTCTGCTCTTTGAGCCAGTCGATCGATCTTTTCATATAATCAAACTCTTCCAACTCTTTTTGCCTATTTTTACTTTTGACCTTTAATTGTTCGATCAATACAGGAGCCACTTGCAGCGCCTCTTTGTTGTCATATTTAAACCAATGAATCGGTTTAATTTGATCCCACTCTAATGCATTTGGAAGATCTCCTTCAGCGATCGGTAAAAACTCATTTGCAGATATCATGTTGATATGCGATTCAACTCCTTTAATTTGAGTGGAATTGCCTGATGGTAGATAAAATTTCCGAATAGTAACTTTTGCAGCACTTTGTTTGCCCTTGCCCATTGCTTGTAAAAAGGAGACATTCATTGGAAAAATAGCTTGGACGGTTCCTTTACCGTGTGTTGAAGAATCTCCCACAATAATGGCCCGATTGTGATCTTTCAATGCGCCAGCAACAATTTCAGAGGCAGAGGCAGAATATTTAGAGATCATAACCATTAAAGGACCGTCCCAAGCAATCTTAGGGTTGTGATCCATATAATTTTTAATAGACCCATTCGTATCCTTGACTTGAACGACCGGTCCTTTAGGAATAAACAAACCAGTCAAATGGACGGCCTCCTCAAGAATTCCACCCCCATTAAAACGAAGATCTAAAATTAAACCATCAATACCGGAATCCTTTAGTTTGTAAATAAGCTCCTCTACATCATGGGTGGTACCAGAGGACTTGGAATCCTCATTTTCATAGCTTGAGTAGAAAGAGGGAAGATCGATCACACCAATCGATTTTGTTTCATTTTCAAAGGGAACTTGAATAATACTCGCTTTTGCAAGATTTGCAGTGAGCTTAATTTCATCTCTTTGCAAAGAAATAATATTTCTGTCGGAAGGATCTGATGCATCACCCGGTTTGATCAAAAGTCGAACAGTGGTGTTTTTGGGGCCTTTGATTAACTTAACAATTTTACTCAACTTCATTTCAACCACATCCACAAATTCATCGGAACCTTGAGCAACTCCCATGATGGTATCTGTAGGTTTGATTTTTTTAGAACCTTCAGCAGGACCTCCAGGAATCAATTCCTTAATGATGCAATAGCCATCATCGGATTGGAGAACAGCACCAATGCCCACAAATGAGTTTCTCATAGAAACATTGAAATCCTCCAAAGAATCAGAAGATAAAAAGGTTGAGTGAGGATCATACATTTGAGTCAATGCATTTAGATAGATATCCTGAACATCTACTGCCTCATATTCGCTGTAAGTTTTTAAAAATCTTTTATACCTTTTCTTAAGACCAGAAACAGCTTCCTTGTAAGCTTTTTTGTAACGATCACTTTCAAATTCTATGTTTATATATTCTTCTAGAGGGGGAACCGGGGCTGTGTTTTCATTTTGTAATGGATTCTCTGATTCACTTTCTGAAAGCTCTATTTCATCATCCACTTTATTTGGATCTAGCTTGTCATATTCACGAAGCAAGCGATTGAGCAATTCATATTCTAATTTCAAACTCCAAATTTTATCTGCATCCTGCTTATTCTCCGGCCAATCTAATTCGCTTCTGTCTGGTTCGTAATGGTCATCTTCTAAAAAAGAAAATGGCTGATCTAGACGATTCAAAGACCAATTCAATCTTTCGGTAGTTCTTGTCTGGAAAACCTTGTATATTTCAAAGGCAGGATACAAATTCCCTTTTTCTAAATAAGTTTTGATCGTTAATCCAAACCGAGCATTCATATGATCTACCTCGTCTTTATGAAAAAACAAGCGATTCCCATCTAATTCGATTAAATAATTACGGACAAACTGAGACAAATCAAGTTCCTCTACAGTTTCATTTTTGTAATGTTGCCTTTGCAAGCATCTAACAACCCATCTTGATTCCCCCTCCATGAAGGAGTTGGGTTGCAATGTTTTGGCTGAAGCAGGTAAAATGCAAAATATGTTTATATAAACCAGGACAGCAAAAATTGATAATTTTTTGAATGGTATCATAAAAGTAAAATCGGGTAGTAAAGACTTTAAAGATAATTATCTTTATGCTTCTGTCCAACAAGAAAGAGAATTTTAATTCAGAATAATTTTATGAATGCAAAAAACTTGCATTCATCGTTGACAAATAGAATCTAATTTTTTGAAATTAAGTGTTATTGCAATAATTTTGCATTTATAAACAACAACAACTATGAAAAAATTCACAACTATAATATTGTCTATACAAGTGATATTACTATCGAACTTGTATTCTGCCCACCCAACCCTAGATGCATTGCTTGAGCATATCTCATTCGGATTTTATGGAAATGCCGCTGTGGGTGACACCTCCACAAATCCTCAAACTCTAGCTGCGGGACACCACGATCCAACTCGTGAAGACGGAACGGTTCAAGGACTAGAAGCCAGCGTTTCAGCAAGATTTGAAAAACTTGAAGCTTTTGCCACCCACAATTACAGTTACGGAGCTGAAAAAAAGTGGGAACATGGATGGGAAGAAGCCTTTATTAAACTAAAGGACTTGGTTCCCGATGCTGAATTTCGTGCTGGAAGAGCCCTTACAAGATTCGGTTCTAAAAATGCACAGCACTTGCATGCTTGGGATGAAGTGGATATGCCTATCGTTCTTGGACAATTTCTTGGAGACGATGGATTGAAAATGAATGGTGGAGACGTTACTTACTTCCTTCCAATCCAAAAATTCAAGTCTGGATTTACACTTGGTTATGGAAAACAACTCTTAGAAGCGCATGGCGAAGAAGAAGAGGAACATGGAGATGAAGAGGAGGGTCATGAAGAAGAAGAGGATCATGATGAGGAACATGGTCACAGTGATGATTTTGGTCGATTAAGAGATCGCTTTTTCAGTGCAAAATTTTTCAGTGAATACCTGTTCAATGACTTTCATAAAATTCGTTTTGGAACTTCTTTGGCTGTTGGTGAAAATCATTTTGACAAAGATACTTGGATTACGGGTATTGATTTTGCATACAATTGGAGAGAAAATGGATTAGAAGCAGGCGGCAAGGCATTCAGTTTGAGCACTGAAATTCTAAACCGTAGAATTGAAACTACTGGGTCCTACGAAGAAAATTCAATCTCTGACAGTTTAAATCAATTGGGAGCGTATGTAAGCGGTGTTTATACTTTCAATCCTTATCTTGATTTAGGAGCACGTATCGGCCACATGGAAAGTTTGTCTGAACTAGAGGTTGAGGATCGTACTCGTTTGAGTCCAGTCATTACTGTGTATCCACATAAAGACAGAAATGTTTACTTGAGATTGCAATACAATCATGATGAGATAGGAACTAACACTGAAGATGGCGTCTGGTTACAAGCTGGTTTCGCATTTGGTGGTAGCGAAGTCCGATAAAAATATGAAATCACACACTAAATCTTTTGATTTAAGTTTTAAGAAAGGGTCATTCTTTACGATGACCCTTTCTCTTATAATTACCCTCTCAACTTTTTCAGCCAATGTATCAGCTCTTACCATCAGCTCCTTCAACCCGATCTTAAGTGACTTTGCTATTCAGATTGGTCAAGAAAAGATCACTTTGTTTAAAAACATGACTTGCAAGGATGATCCTCATCATTTTGAGCCGACACCGCAAGAGATCAAACAAGTGGTTGATGCGGATCTTGTACTTTTTGCTGGAAAAAATCTAGAGACTTTCAAATCCTCTGTTGAAAATCAAATAAGTCGCAACACCGATGTCGTAGAAGCTGGTAAATATATACCTTCTCTCAAAGTAACGGCAGACAGTGATTTTTTTGTCTGTTGTCCAGACCATGCAATTGGCGCTATGGACCCTCATTGGTGGCACAGTGTTGTAGACAGCAAGCGAGCCTGCCAAACAATTTACAAGGCAATGGCAAAAAAAGACCCTACAAATAAAAATTACTATTTGAAGAATTTAAAAGAGTACCTTAAAAAACTGGACAATCTCAATGATTGGGCGAAAAACACCTTAAGTTTTATTAAAAGTGATAGAAGACAGTTGGTAACCGCTCACGCAGCATTTGCTTATTTTTGTAGAGATTTTAATTTTAAATCCGTTCCTATTCTTGGTCTCTCCTCTCAGGATCAATCCACTCCCGGTTATATTCAAACAGTGATCCAAAATATAAGAGAAAAAAGGATTCATGTTGTTTTTCCTCAAGAGGGAGCCAATCCTAAAATACTAGACAGTATCGTATCGGAAACGGGGGTGCTTCTGGGAAAACCATTACTTGCGGATACACCCAGCTCATTAGATCCCTCCTACATTGCAATGATTACCCAGAATATAAATGTAATTGCCGAAGCTTTTCAGGGTGAAAGGTAATCCACTCCTAGAATTTTTTCTATTTGGAGCTTTTTGGATGCTACTGTGGATCCCTTTGGATGCATTGAACAGAGAAAATCCAAAGGATCGTCTAAAAACCACTGGTGAATCTAACTTTAATGCAAAGGGCATTTATCTGGATGGTTGGATTGAAGTTCAATCGACCGAGGAGATTGATAAAATTAAAGTCTTATCAGGAGAAGCGGTTGTTTTGTTTACAGATTCTGAAACGGAGGACTATCACACTTTCTCATTCGATATGAATCCTGAATCAGAGCTTGCGCCATTTACTTTAAGCGTTGATTTTAAAAATCAAAATTCAAAGTTAAAGGCACTACAATTTCGTTTTCTTATCGATTCTAATCAAGCTTGGGAAAGAAGCTTTTGGACTCATGACCAAACTTTTACTTCAGAAATCTCCATTCCTATAAATCCAGCTGTTTTTGCAGAGTGACCTATGCTTGAGATCGATAATTTGCACATCCACTACGGATCTAAATGCATCCTCCATGGAGTCTCACTTAAGCTCATGGAGCCCTGTATGGTTGCTATTTGTGGACTGAACGGTGCGGGTAAAACAACTTTACTCAGAGCCTTGGCAGGAATTTTACCAATAACTTCTGGACAAAGAATTTGGAATCAAGTTTCCTTTGAAATTAAAAGACCAGAGATTGCCTACATACCCCAAAAAAAAGATATGGACTCTGGTTTCCCAATGAATGTTCTTTCGTGGGTAGAAAGTGGAAGATATTCTCATTGTGGGCTTTGGAGGAGGTTTAGTAAACAGGACAATGAGATTGTTCAAAGCGCTCTTCAATCCACACAAATTGAACCTATTAAGGATCAAAGCTTAAACACTCTCTCAGGGGGACAATTACAACGAGCCTATATTGCAAGGGCTCTTGCTCAAGAGGCTAAATTAATTTTGATGGATGAACCTTTGGAAGGGTTGGACGAAGGAAGTCGAACTGAAGTACTAAAAACGATGCGCACTTTAGTAGACCACGGAGCCATCATTTTAGCGAGTTTGCACAATCAAAATACTTGTCGCAGCTCTTTTACCTACTGTGCCTGGATAGAGGCTCAAGGAATGAAACTTTCAACCAACAATGAGGGTTGTTTTCACAATGGACTTGCTTGATTATTCATTCAATCAAAGAGCGCTTTTAACTGCAATCATCATTGGTTTTTTCTCTGGATCTGTGGGTTCTTTTGTGGTTCTCAGAAGAGCTGCTTTATTTGCTGGTGAGCTTTCTCATACCTTGTTTCCAGGGATCGTAGTCGCTAGTTTAATTGCTGGTATTGTTAGCCCTGGAGTTGCACTGATTGGAGCGTTCCTAAGTTCCTTGTTTATTGCAAGTGTTTCCCAATCGGTCTCCTTAAACCCAAGAATGGATCGAAATACTTCACTTGCTGTGTTTTATACTGCATTTTTTGGTTTGGGCCTTTTGTTACTCGACTATTTACCTACTTATATCTCCTTGAGAGATTACTTGTTCGGGAATATTCTTGCTGTTTCTTCTCAGGATCTTTGGTTCGCCTATGGAATCGCTTTCGTGATCATTTCTCTTTTAATACTGTTTCAGCGACCCATTTTTATATCCATTGCAAGTCCTGAAATCGCCAAGTCCATGGGTATTAATATTTTAATCATTGAGCTATGTCTTACAGCAGCAACTGTCGGGGCTTTAGTTTCATCCGTTCAAACAATTGGCACCATTTTATCTCTCGGATTACTAGTGGGTCCGGCTGCATGTTTACATTTATTTTTAGAGTCTCCGAGGCAGATTTTTTGGTGCAGTGGTTTTCTAGGTGCCTCGATTGCGATTCTTTCTTTAATTCTATCCAATATTTGGAATATGCAAACGGCATCCTTGACCGTTTTACTGATAGGCTGTATTTTTATAATGTCTTTGTTGTTCAGTCCTAAATATGGTTTTATCCAACATTATTGGTCTCAATGTAAAAAAGTGCTCACACAGAAAGGATTCAATGATTAAAATAGACCAACTCGTTGAAAATCTTAGAAGAGATGGACTTAGAGTGACGAATGCCAGAAAGCAACTTCTATCCGCGCTCTTGGATTCCAAAAAAGCATACACAAAGGATGAGATTTTGAATCAATTAAAATCTAAGGGTTACGATCCAATTACCCTGTATCGAAATCTGAATGCCTTTGATAAATCAGGAATTTTGCTACGATTGAAGGACGAAGACGGTAAAGATAGATACCTCTTGAATCCAGAGAGAAAACACTACCATGTTATTTTGTGCAAAGCTTGTAAACAAGTTGAACCCATACAATCCTGTACAATAGATACGCTCGAAGAATTTGCGAGATCCAAAGGATTCAAGGAGGTTTCTCACGTCCTTGAGCTACATGGTCTTTGTGAAGATTGCTCTTAAAAAGACTTGGGAGGATTTGGAGATTCCAGTTAGAGTGTTAAAAAGGAAAGTACACAACAAAAGTCAAAGAATTTGCTTCAAAGAGTTTATAAGTTTAATAAAAGATTCAAACGGAACTACTCAAAGTAATCTCTTCAAAAAAATCATCCCAGATTAGGACGCAACCACCTTTCAGCCTCCTCCAATGGAATTTTTTTCCGCTCAGCATAATTCTTTAGTTGTTCTTCATTTATTTTTCCAACGCTGAAATATTTACTATCTGGGTGAGAGAAGTAAGTTCCAGAGACAGAGCTAGGTGGATTCATGGCATAACTGGAAGTCAACTCAATGGTTGTATTCTCTTTAGCATTGAGAAGATCCCAGAGAACTCCTTTTTCGGTATGATCTGGACAGCAAGGATAACCCGCTGCTGGACGAATCCCCTGATACTTTTCTTTAACCATAGCATCCACCTGATCTCCATTGGGCTTTTCAGTAAAAGCAAAGCCCTCAGATCCAGCAATACTCCATTCATCACGAGCACGTTTGTGAATCAACTCAGCTAAAGCCTCGGCAAAACGATCTCCCAATGCTTGAATCAAAATGGCATTGTAATCATCACCCTTGTCTTTAAAAGAATTTGCATAATGTTCCAGTTCCATACCCGCTGTTACTGCAAAGCCTCCGATGTAATCTCTTTTGCCAGTATCTTTAGGAGCTATAAAATCAGACATGTTATAATAAGTATCATCGTCCCCAACTTTTTGTTTTTGTTGCCTCAAGCAAGCAAAAGTCGCAATTTTCTTTTCGGGATTCCGAGTATCATAAACTTCAATATCTTCACCCACTTGATTGGCTGGAAAAAACCCATAACAGGCTCTTAGATGAAACCGCTTGTTCTTGATCACATCTTTTAAAAGCACCTGAGCATCTTTAAACAATTCAGTAGCTTGAGCCCCATATTTTTTATGAGTAAGGATAGAGGGATAAGAACCTTTCAATTCCCAAGTCCAAAAGAAAGGAGACCAATCAATATAATTAGAAACCAATTCTAAATCTACTGAATCTAGCACAGTAATCCCCAGTTTTTTTGGAACTGGAATATTGTACTGCTCCCAATCCGTTTGGTATCTCTTTTTCACAGCATCCTCAAAATTGATAAGATCATTGCCCTTTCCTTGAGAGGCAGCAAAACGCTCCCGAACCTTTACATATCCTGCATTCAGTTCTTCAATGTAGGCTTGTTTTTTATCTGGGTTCAATAATTGATTGCATACCCCAACGACCAAAGATGCATCCCCAACTCTCACAATGGGCTCACCATAATGGGGTGCGATCTTGATACCCGTGTGCGCTTTACTAGTGGTGGCACCTCCGATTAACAATGGATTTTTCATCCCTCTTTTTTCCATCACTTGCGCAACCGTGATCATTTCATCCAAAGAAGGAGTAATCAAACCACTCAAACCGATGATATCTGCTTTGTGCTCGATTGCCTTTTTCAAAATGGTTTCACAATCGACCATCACTCCTAGGTCAATCACCTTGTAGTTGTTACAAGCTAAAACAACCCCTACAATATTTTTACCAATGTCATGAACATCTCCTTTAACCGTTGCAATTAAGAAGGTTCCCGCGGAAGAAGATTCTGAAGCATCATCTTTTTCTTCCTCCATAAACGGAAGTAAGTAAGCAACCGCCGCCTTCATGACTCGGGCGCTTTTTACCACTTGAGGTAAGAACATCTTACCTGCACCGAAAAGATCTCCAACCACTTTCATCCCATCCATCAAGGGACCCTCAATCACATCTAAAGGTCTTGGAAGTTTTTGTCTTGCTTCCTCAGTATCTCCCTCGATATGGGCAGTAATACCTTTGACTAAAGAATGGCTTAAACGAGCTTCAACCGCCTCAGATCTCCACTCATCCTTCAGCTCTTTTTTTTTTACTTCAGTCGGAATCGCACCGGATCCAGACTCTAAAAACTTTTCTAATATTTCGGGGTTAGATTCTTGGGTTGCTCGCTGAAACAAATCCTTCAAAAGAGTCATTCCCTTGAGCATGGCTTGGTTGATCCGGTCTTCCGTGGTTCCTTGGCCAAGGACCACCGAACCATTTTTAATTTCTTCAGCAAAATCGATCAACTTTTCAGTAGAGTCCTCCGATTTGTTCAAGATCACATCTTCGACTAGGTCCTTGAGCTTAGGATCTACATCCTTGTACTCTTGCAAAAGGCCAGGATTTACTATTGCCATATCGAAACCAGCTTTCATGGCGTAATGTAAAAAAACAGCATGCATCGCCTCTCGGACAGGATTGTTCCCTCTGAAGGAGAAAGATACATTAGAAAGTCCCCCACTCGTTCGGGCACCCGGACAGATTTTTTTGACATCTCGAACCGCATCAATGAAATTCACAGCATAGTTGTTGTGTTCCTCCATACCTGTGGCAACCGTTAAAATGTTTAAGTCAAATATGATGTCCTGAGGGTCTAAACCTACCTCACCTACTAAGATATCATAGGAACGCTTTGCAATAGCAACCTTTCCTTCTCGACTGTCTGCCTGACCTTTTTCGTCAAATGCCATGACGATGACTGAAGCCCCGTAGCGCTTGATCAAATTCGCGTGCTTTTTAAACTCCTCTTCTCCCCCTTTAAGGCTAATAGAATTGACAATACACTTGCCTTGAACGCATTTCAAGCCAGCCTCAATAACAGACCACTTTGAACTGTCGATCATAATCGGGACTTTTGAAATGTCTGGCTCAGAAGCAATGAGATTGAGGAATTTTATCATGCACTCTTCTCCATCCAACATTCCCTCGTCGAAGTTCACATCAATGACATGGGCTCCTTTTTCCACCTGAGACAAACAGATAGCCAAAGCAGCTGAAAAATCATCGTTTTTTATCAGTTTTTTAAATCTGGGAGAGCCAGTGACATTTGCCCGTTCCCCTACATTGACAAAAGCAGATTCTCCCATGTAAATATTGAAAGGTTCGAGACCACTGATTCGCTGAGCAGGTTTTAACTCAGGAATCTTGCGAGGTTCATATTTTTTTAACTCTTTGCACACAGCTATCATGTGCTCTGGAGTTGTCCCACAGCAACCCCCAACCATATTAACGAATCCATCTCTTGCAAAACCACCCACAGCTTTGGCAGTGTGGTCAGGTTTTTCATCATAGCCTGTAGCGCTGAGAGGATTCGGGAGTCCAGCATTCGGATATACATGAACATAAGTTTCAGCAACTGCAGAAAGTTCCTCAAGAAAGGGACGCATCAGATCTGCACCCAATGCACAATTCAAACCAACACATAATGGCTTCGCATGACGGATGGAGTTCCAACAAGCCTCGACCGTCTGTCCAGAGAGAGTGCGACCCGATTTATCAGTAATCGTAATAGAAATAATTACTGGAATCCTGTAACCAACCTCTTCGAAAAAATCTTCAATCGCGTGAATGGATGCTTTCAGGTTCAAGGTGTCAAAAGTGGTCTCGGGAAGAAGGAGATCCACACCTCCCTCAACTAAGGCTTCAATTTGCTCATAATAAGCTTGTTTTAACTCGTCATAACTAGTGGCTCGAAACTCAGGACGATTCACATCTGGAGAAATGGATGCGGTTCGGTTGGTAGGTCCAATCGCCCCAGCTACAAAAAGGGGACGTCCCTGCTTTTTGGATTCTTCGTCTGCGACCTTTCTAGCAAGCTTGGCAGAAAGAACATTGATGTCTCGAACCCTGTGTTCGAGACCATAATCTGCTTGGGCAATTGTAGTTCCGCTGAAAGTGTTCGTTTCGACAATATCTGCACCCGCTTGAAAAAAGGAACGATGGATCTCACCAATGATGTCAGGGCGAGTGATACTTAGAAGATCGTTGTTTCCTTTTAAGTCTGAAAGATCATTTTTAAAAGATTCATTTCTAAAATCATCCTCGGTAAGGGGATGCTGCTGAATCATTGTTCCCATAGCACCGTCTAAAATAACAATCCTTTCAGCGAAAATCTTTTCAAGCTGTTGGGTGCGTTTTTCTCTTGTTTTAGTGCTCATAAATAAAATGCTAACAGTGTTTCAAAACTCATTTGAAATAATAACATATCAATATATCAAGATATGTTGATATGTAAAGCTCCAAGAGGGGATTGTCCGTATGCACATTTAAAAAAGAGGGAGGATTGTAGATTGACGAATTAAAGGAACAGAACTATACACTAAGTTTGACATGCAATCCTTTCAATTGATCCCGTTGACAATATTGTTCGTTGCTTCATGCAATTTAATGACAGCAGATATTGATTCTATTGAGATTTCTTACAATAGAAATATTCCCAACAAAGGAAAGCAGATGGATTGCTTATTTAGAGCATTTCCAACGCATTCATTCCAAAAACTTGAAGTAGAAATAAATTATTACAGCTTCTCGATAGAAAAACAGAATTTTGGTACATTAAGAACAATCACAAGCCAAGAGATT
>CAJWYM010000037.1 GCA_913049555.1 uncultured Opitutia bacterium | reverse complement strand
AGCCCTTAGTTCCTAAAGAACTAAGGGCTTCTTTTTTGAACTCATCTCACAAACCCTTTCAAAAAAAAGACGGATTCTTCATTTGAACATTGCTTTCAAGCTACACAGAGTCGACTGCAATGATTTTTGATAACTTTTACGGAATTAAAAGTTTTCATTTAAGGATTTATCCACTCATCTCACACCAATATCTTTTGTTTAAATCTCAATTCCTGTTACATCCTCCGGGTTGGAATGAACCTTAAAAGCGAAGTCATGCAAATGAATCAAGGATCAGGCAAACATCCAATTTGATTTACTTGGTTATGAAATACAGAGCTGAAAGATTCAATCTCATGCAAAGTTGGGAGGTAAATATACGAAATTGAAACAGCCGTATATTTTGAAATCTTTTTGAAAAAGGAGAACCCAATTATATGCCAAGCCAGTAAGGGTCTTGCATACATCAAAGCGAATATTTGTGAATCAGAATCTTAAATCGAAAGAATGAATCAATGGTTTGTGTGAATACAAATCAGAACAGTGATTCGTTCATTTACTAAGAATTTAAGATATAAAGGATGAAAAGAACTTCAAAATTGGGTCAAATCTCATCCAACTCTAGAAACTCTATATCCACTGTTTTGAGTCGCATAGAAGCTTTATTGGTTCCTAGTTTATGAAAGGTCACTTTGCCAATCAATTTAACTGTTACATTTTTATTGGCTAATAATTCAAACTTATCTTCACCCCAAACTTCAATCATTGATCTTTCAAAAGCAATTTGAGCGGGCAATCCTTTAATAAAAATTTCACGTTCAACTAGAAGATCGTAGGATTTACTGTTTTCAGGATCTACTTTGATTGTATAACGAGATTTCTGTGAATTTTGCTTCAATGTGCCTTTAAATTCATAGTATTCTGAAAGTTCGATGGGCATACTACTCTTCTTTGCATTCAAAGAAAACGAAGCAAGGGTTACAAATATCAAAGTTTGGAGAAATTTTAAGGCAATAGAGGAGCACTGATTTTTCATTGTTTTTAGATTTAATTAAAGTAAGTAATAGAAAAGATTAACTTAAGTTTAGAACATAAAACATAGATTATATGATACAAAAAATGGAATATTTGATTATAAAAGAGTCATTGAATAGATTATATGATACAATTAAACAGTATATTTTCACTTCAACTAAAACCACTAATTCCAATGATTGTGTTCGACGAACAATCATAAATAAGTCCATTGAATGGCTTAATAATGGAAGGTAATTATTTTAATTGAAATGGATTGGAGTATTTAAAAATTCTAATTTGTTTTGATGGGTCCGCAGTTTTAGCAAAGGGAATGGAGTGAAAATTTAATTCTTAATTGAGGAATTTAGGATTAAGTATGAATCATAAATAATGTTCTAAAAGTTCTTTAATGATGATTTCTTTTGCTTCTTGAACCTCATCAACAAAGCGGAATAATTTTAAATCTTCTGGTGAAATAACTCCCCACTCAACATATTTTTCAAAATTAAGAACATCATCCCAATATTCTTTCCCATATAAGAGAATCGGTAGGTGCTTCGTGCTTTTCCTCGTTTGAATCAGGGTAAGGACTTCAAACAACTCATCCATAGTCCCAAATCCACCTGGAAAAGCAACCATTGCTTTGGATATATAGTGGAACCAATACTTACGAACAAAGAAATAATGAAATTCAAAACTGTAGTCATAAGGAATGTATTCGTTGTTTGTTTGTTCAAAAGGCAAACTGATTCCGAGACCAATTGATTTTCCATTTGCTTCGTGTGCACCACGGTTGCCGGCTTCCATAATTCCAG
The DNA here is from genome assembly GCA_913049555.1 of uncultured Opitutia bacterium. Classification (GTDB taxonomy): domain Bacteria; phylum Verrucomicrobiota; class Verrucomicrobiia; order Opitutales; family CAJWYM01; genus CAJWYM01. The sequence goes on along the minus strand of CAJWYM010000037.1, from coordinate 34,389 downwards.
GACCTCCTCCTGTGCAAACAAATATCTTGGGATTTCCATTGGTTCTTTTCATTTCCCATTCAGTGAGTTCAAAGGCTAATTGCCGAGTAGCCTCATAGTACTTGGCTAGACGAACCACATTTTTTGCTCGAATCAAAGTGGATGGATCTGCACTGTCTTTTTTTAAGGCTTCGAGCTCCTTCTCCGCTTGTTCCATTGGGATCGGACGAGCGGAACCAAAAAAAACAACGGAGTGTTTGATTCCAAGTTTGCGGAACCTTTCTCCGGGTTCAGTAAACTCACATTGAACGCGAATACTTCTTGCAGTTGGACTGTTTAAAAAATCAAGGTTTTTGTAGGCCTTGTCGGGGTGGGGGCGATTTTCAGTGTTCATAAATGAATATACACGATAAAGCTAAAAATAAAAGCGAAGATCTTTAATTTGTTTCTTTCCAACAATGGATTGCAATTTTGTTAAAATTCCTTTTTTCTGGAATTTTAGTTCTGATTTCAGGGTAGAACTGCCCACTCGAATGAGTAGCGTACCTTCAGAAGTTATTTTTTCTGGGGAAGATCTATGGGCAAATTGAGATCCCATTATCTTTTGCCAATTTTTCATGATAATATGATCTAATTTGGGTTCTTCTATTTTGAGTTTTTCTAATAGATGAGAGAGGGTTGAATCAATTTTTGGCACCGGTTTCGGGGTGAAAGCAAGAGCATTTTTTGGAAGGTTTTGAAAAGTGGATATGTGTTTTGCTATAAAAGGATCTGTTAATTTTCTTTCCATTCTATGCCTCCTTTTACTAATTTATGAATTGTAACTTCTGCAGGACAATTAATTCGAATAGGGATTTTACAAGCTCCAGTTCCTCTAGAGGTATAGCCCATCATTTTTTTAAATCGCCAAGCCCCTTGGCAGAAAATCCTAGGAGTGGAACTGCTTGTTAAAATAGGGGAGCCATCGAAAAAACATACTTGGCCTCCGTGAGTGTGCCCACAGAGCATTAAATTTACCGGATATTTGATGGCTCGATCGTAGGAACATGGACTGTGAGACAATAAAATGTTGAATGTTGAGTCGTCGATCTCATGGAAAGCTTTTTCTAAATCGTCCGATTTAAAAAATTCTGGATCGTCGATCCCAATGATTTGTATTGAATCCCCTGCTTTCTTAACTGCGTGACTTTCATTTAGAAGCAAAGGCAATCCTATCTTCTCTAGTTCATCTACCATTTGGATGCTATCATGATTTCCGAGAGTTCCAAAAATGGGCTTTTTTATGAGTTTAATAATTTCCTGCATTTCCATTATGCAAAGAGAATTGTCTTCTTTTACTCCATTTCTATAGTCCCCTGTTAAGACACAGAGATCATAATTCAATGATGGAATTATTTTCCTCAATGCTTGTATCATGGAGCCCGCCTCAAGATCGACATGCAAGTCTGTCAATTGAAGAATTTTATAACCATCAAAAGAATTCGGAAGATTGGGAATTTTTACAACATTTGAAAAGACTTTTATGTCTTTGTAGTTTTGATTCGCACTCTTATAAAAACCTAGAATTTTCAATGCCAAACGAATAAAGAAGTGGAAATGAAGAATGTTGTGGGTAAAAGTGCGAAATTTCTTATTCGGGATTACTTCAGTTTCAACTCTGATTCTTTCTTCCCAAGCAAATAGACCGAATCGGTCTTTTAAATGCTCATATTTTTCCCGAATCATCCGCAATAAATATCGTTGATTTGTCTTAATAAATGAATGAGCACTTTCAAAATTTAGTTAAAATTAAAAAAGAATACAAATTTATTACTTTTACTTTCAGAAACCTCAATTTTATTATCCTAAATAAAGGCTTAACTACAAGCTGTTCGATCTATTTTCGCATAGTATAGATCTAAAAAATGTGTATGGATGTTTCTAAAAAATCAGAGCTTTTTTAGCCTCATTCCTCTAAATGATAGGGTTTCAACTTCTGTTGAATCTGTAAAAATCTTAATAGAATCTTCTCTTTTTATTGACTCGGATCTTTTATCTAAAAATAAGTGGTGATTGATCCAAAGTTGATAGCGATCCCCCAATACATTTATTTTGAAGTGGTTCCAATTGTTTCTATTTACAGTTACATCAGACCATATTCCAGAAAAGCTTTTATTCTGAAGCATAAAGCTTTCATCTGCTTTTTGAAAGTGAAGCACTTGTTTCGATTTCAACTCAAATTCAATTTCAAAGCTTTTGTAGTTCAATTTGGATTCTAACTCAAATGAGCCCTGGGTTTTAAATTCTAATAAGTCCCTTCTCCAATTTTCTTTATAAGGCTCAATTTTAAGTTTCCACTCACTCTTTGGCATTAAAGAGTTCCATTTTTTTCCATCTTTCAGTCTGATAAGTTTGGATTTGAGCTCCAGTTTCTTTTCATAAAACATGGGGTCTTTAGACAGATCTATCTGTTCGTAATGATCCTTGGCAGTATGGTAAAGGGCTTCTTCTCCAGATGAGCTTAAAATCAATCTCCATGCTTTTGATTTTACACTAAAACTTGGATAAGGAATCCCAATTCTGTTTGTTAAATGCATATGATCCTCACCAGCTAAGGAGGTAATCGCAACCTCAGGACCTGACCAATTTTCTTTGGTTTTTTTATTTAGAAGAGGAACTAGGCTGTGCCCATCTAGATCGTAACCACTCTTTTTAGAATTTGGATTTTGGGGCAATTGACACAAATCTACAAAGGTTGGATATAAATCAATCAATGAAACGGGTTTTTGGCAAATGACCCCCTTATCCATACCATGAACTCCAGATATGAGAAGAGGGATTTTAGTGGACGATTCCCATAAACTTCCTTTGTAAAGAAAATCTTTATCACCCATATGGAAGCCGTGATCACTTGTAAATATCACAACTGTATTGTCCTTATGGGGTGAACTTTCTAACGCATCTAAAAGGATTCCCACTTGATCATCTACAAAGGATAAACACGCTAGATAAGCTTGTATCCATTTTTTTAAATAAAGCTCACCTCCATACTTCATTAGCATTTCATAACGTCTAAATCCATACAATTTTTTGTCCTCTAATTTTCCTAGATTTTGCTCTATATAATTCCAATTTTTTGGGATTTTTATCTCGTCGAGAGGATAGCGATCAAAGTAGGATTTTGGAGCGTAAAGAGGCGTATGCGTTTTTGTCAATCCGACAAAAAGAGCAAAGGGTTGCTTTGATTTTCTCCGGAGCTTATTCGCTGCCCATTGTGCTGAGAGTTCATCAGCAACTAAATCTCTCTTGCCATTAGAATCGAACTCCCAAGGCTCTGTATATAGAGTCCATCCTTTGTAGCCGGGGATATTGTTTTTGGGGTCTGGGGCCCAATGAGGAACCTTTTCAAAAGTTCCAAAGCAGTGTTCCCAAGCAAAGGGAACGTCAGCTGAGGCCTTTAAAAAATCGCTTTGGGAGGGATGCGGTAAAAAACCATAACGGCTTTTTTGTCTTCCATCCCAAGGCCATGGACCATAATTGAGGTCATGCCCCCATTCATCAAAAGATTTATTCCTGCGAGTGGAATGGAAAATTTTACCCGTTCCAAATGCTTGATAGCCATTCGATTGTAGATGTTCTTGCAATGGAGTGCTATTTTTTAGTATTTCATTTTTTTCAGAATGCTCAAACCAGTGTAAACCGGTGGTTTGTGGATAGAGACCAAAGAAAAGACTATTTCTTGAAGGTTCACATACTGGATTGTTACAATGGGCATTTGTAAAATTAACTCCCTGTTTCGAAATGCGATCTATATTTGGCGTTTTGGCTTGAGGTTTAAACTCTGGATGAAGTGGCAAATCATTCAAGTCATCCACTATAATCATGAGCACATTCGGCTTTTGTTGGCCCCAGATAAAATTAAAAAGTAAAAAACAAAATAAAAAAACGATCCTAATAAGCATATTATAATACTATATAATAAAACGAATTTTTCAATTTTTAAATCTATAAGTATTGGATTCGAGTGGAAATCTGTTTTAGCAAAAATATTGGATGCTTGAAATTTAATTAAAATCTACCTTTTGAGTTGATCTATGAATCACTGGATAAGTTTCTATTGTTTGTATTGGGGATTGATCTCAATGACTTTCAAATTTTATAAGCTCATAAAGTGGATGAACCACCCTTTAGTTAAACAAGGCATTCAAACCGGATGATGCAATTGGAAATGAGATTTGAACAAAAGATACTAGAGCGAAATGAATTCATAAGCTCTAAAATAGATCCTATAAATTACATGAGGGTTTTTATCCACTATTGCAGCCAAATTTGTGAAGCTTTTTCAAAGTCCTAATGAGTGATGCGGATTTGTTATAAAACTCAGTTTAATATACGGCACCAAAGCGACCGTTGTGATCATCAGAATATTAAGTTTCCAAGAACTCTGAGTTTGCAATGATTTAAATAATATTGAGTCAGTGGCTTTTAATGCCACGGATCGATGAGTAGCTCTTCCATTTTTCGAAGGGAAAACTACCTAAAATCATGATCCCAATCATAACGGCATTGAAAACCATCAACCAGAAAAAAGCGCTGTCCATAAAACCATAGGAATGCAACCCAACTCCCAGCATGTTGGTTCCGAAGTAAGACCAAGTAGTTACAATATTTCCAAAAACCGCCATCACCATAATACCGCGCTCTTTTGCAAATCCTCCCCATCGAGCGTGCAGCATCACCGCATTCCATATCACAATGAGTAAAGCCCCATTTTCCTTTGGATCCCAACCCCAAAAACGACCCCATGAATCATCGGCCCAAATTCCACCTAGCATAGTTCCAATGAAACTAAACAAGACTGCGAAGCAAGTGATGCCATAGACCATTGCATAGAGATTTTTAGACATCTGTTTGTTCAAGCGATCCGAAAGCGTTCCCATGAAAATGTAAACGATCCCTATAAAACCCGCTAAATAAGTGGCAGCATATCCAATTGTAACTGTAGGAACGTGAGTAGCTAGCCAAAAGTTATCATCCAAAACTGCCCGCATCATCTCCATCTGGTCTCCACTCATTTCCAAATGTTTAGCGACTAGAAGAGTTACAAAACCAACACTGGCCGCGGTAATTGCTCCTACGCAGTTCCTGAAATATTTTTCTAACAATACCCCTAATAATACAGCGATCCATCCTATGAAAATAGCCGATGAATAAAGATTTGTTACAGGAGGCCTAGCTTGAATGTACATCCTTACAATTAGACCTACGGAATGGATCAAAGCAGTCATTAAGAGTAAGTAATAAATCCATTTACCCATTTCTTTTGATCGAAATAAAATCGCTAAAAAACTTAATACAAAAATTACTATGTAATAAATCTTAGACAAATAAAATGCCGCAAATTTGTTGAATTGATATTCCAAATCAATTTTAGCACGCGCGGGGAGATATTGTTCTAATTCATATTTTAAATCTTTGACAGAGGCGTTGAATGTGGCAGCATCTCCAATCCTAAAAGATTCAGTGAGTTTTCCATAAAGAAGCACTGCGGGGTGGAAACGATCCTTCTTAATGCGTTCCATCAAAGCTTGGCCCATATTCAACCATTCACCAGGTTCTTGAATGCTTTTGCCGGCTTGAATTGGAACGGTCAATATAGTCGCGAATTTAGAAAGCTCCAAGTAATGATCTGCAAAAAGCATAAAGCGGTTGATGGCATCTTTATCAAACTTCTCTCCTTTTTGTTGGAGATCGATTGCAACCACTCCTTCAACGATCCCTTTTTCAAAAGCTTCATATTCCTTAGTCAAAGCTCCCGGACTTATCATGGAGTGAATTGAATGAACAAGAGAATGATAAATATTGATGGATTGAAACAATTTAACGATCGCTTTTTCGTAGGTATTGCGAAGTTGAGATTTAGGATTTACTTTTTTAAATTGCTCATCAATTTTAGGGAAATGTTCCTGAAGTTCCTTGATTGAAAAATACTTTTGATCGGTTTGTTTCCAGCCAAATAAGCCTAGAACATCCGTATGATCAATTCGAAATATTGGATAATTGTCTGCTTTTTCCGGATTCATCAGAACATCCATCAACCATTCTGTGGCTGTAATGGTGTTTTTTTCTATACGGATACTTTCTTTACCGCGGATAATTAGAAGCGAGTTCCTCGCAATAGAATCCCATGGTTTGAGTCGACCTCCATCTAAAACCGGTAAGCTTGCAAAGGTTGCAACATCAAAGGATTCTTTGTTTTCGGACGCCTGTCTTTCATTCAGATGTTTGTAATTTTTTGGACCAAGACCTTTAAAGATATAAAAAATTAGCAAGACTAAAAAAAAGGCGGGCAAAGATATTTGTAAAAACTTTTTCATGATTTTGCGCTCTTCTTTATAAATTTTGTAAAGTGATAGAGAAATTGAATCAAAAGTCCCAATCCAACCATACTTACTGATAAATAAGGCATCCACCAACTTGGGTTTTTGACTACTTGAAAGATAGATGTGGTCTCATCATTGTCGAAAGATTGTTGATAGAAAGTAAGTCCCTCGTACCTCAAAGGATTGTTCATGTAAATGAGAACTTCACGATCCTCGTCATTTTGAGATTCATTTTGTACTCGAATTTTACTTGAAAAATTTCTGGGGATTTCGGTCCCCGGATATTTATCATGGGTGAAGTCAATCAGTTCAATTTTATACGGTAAATAATACCGAGTAAATCTGAGAGCTATGGAATATTCCTTCCCTTCATGTTCAAACTTTTGGGTGGGTAATTGGTTGTTTATGATGTTTGAAAGAACCCACGTTCCGAGAGGTTGGGTGCCTGAAGCAATCGTCACGATTGCAGAGGAAATATTGGAGGCATTGTCAGAATAATCATAATCTTTCTCAGCCACACGTAGATTCATATTCTCTCCCCATCCAGCAGTAATAGGTATTCGCATTGAAGGAGCATTTGGGGGTGCGATACTCAGTTTAGAATTTTCATAGTACTCGTGTGTGTTGATTTGAAATGGAGTGCCATTTATATTTAAACTTTTATCCTTCTTGAGTTGATCGGAAGGCACTGAATAGACGGTGTCTGAATCAGGGTCTGAGTGATCAATCAGGACCATTTCTTTTTCAGTGATTGAGAAAGTGTAATTGGAGCTGCCTCCTTCGTTGACGCTCATTTGAGATTCAATCGCTAGATAGTCTGTCATAAACTCAGAAATCACTAGAAGAATCAATCCTGCATGCAGAACATTGATGCCCAGTTTTTTTGCTGTAAGTTTGAAACGGGATAAATGGGCTGTTAATAGATTTATTAGTAGTAAATATCCAAGTAAGTGACCCCCAGGCATTGGGATTGCAACAAAACCTAGAATATTTGAATAGATCCATTGTTCCGGATACTGCCAGATTACAAAATAACTCTCAAAATACCTTTTTTGGGTATGGTGAATCCCATACTCTACTTGGTCTAATGTGCCAAAAAAGATCACAACCATGGAGAGTGACAAGAGAGTAACAGTCAACCTTAGCGATGAAAATAATTTAAGTATTTTCTTCACTACTAATTAAATTGGATTGAATCTATGAAAGATTGTATAGAAGTGTTTTGAGAAAAAATGGCCGATTGATCTCCGCTTGCTTTTACAAACCAGCTGTTCCCATTGTTCTTAAAAATAGCGGCTATGATACTCTTTTGTTGACTTGGGTTGTTCAGCCGAACAATCGTTGCGAGAGTAGAATGAACAGTTTTGGTTACGGTGATGTTCTTTAAATCACTTTCAGTGTATGGGGGTAAACTAATTTGACCTGCCCAACGATTGATATTGGCTAATAGACCTCCTACATCCCCTGGGAAAACAGTCACGGAAACCTCTAGCTTGCTGCCTGAATTCTCTTGATAGGAAAAAGAACCCTTACGAATGTTGCTGGTTTTTCCAGCCACCCAATGGCTAGGTGGGTTCCAATCAGGCAAATCGCTGTCAGTGGCTACGGGAACCTTGCCCTTTGCCATTTCACCACCGGGACTTGAAGCCTGAATGGAAGGAACCGTGAATTGAATTTCCTCTTTTGGGATCTTATAGTTAGTCTGCTCGTTTTTTCCACAAGCAACTAATAAACAAGAAACCGCAACTAAGGGCTTCAATAAAAAAACACGAATTTTTGAACACAACATAAATACACTATAATAAAACAAATTTTCTCAAAGCAAAGACATTCTAACAATCCTATGAGATTAGGCAGGGTCGTTAATTCCCTTAAATACCTATGGCAGTATGGATTACAATTGTTATTATATTTTAAAATAGTTCTGTTTAGAGGATATTATAGCCCATAATGGAATTGAATGAGTTTCCAACTCTTGATGGGAAACTTTAAAACCTCCTTGGGGTTATTAGGTGTAGAGTTTTCCTTTCCTTTGGAATGGATATATCGTGTTCTAATGATTTAAACGAATCTAAAACACTTCCCAGATTTGAATAGAAATAGAGATCAATCCATTCAGATTTCTAGATAAAAAAGGTCTTTTTATTTTATTCTATTTTAGGAGATGCTCTGATTTTAAACTTTATAAGGGATCCTTATTCAACGGGAATTGGGCATCTAATTTGTGCCATTTTTTAGAATCTTTCATAAAATCAATCAACTTAAAAAACCCCTCATAAACCTCTTTATCTTTTTTGAATCGATGGATTAGGCTCAGAATTGTCTCTTCATTTTTAAGAGTTTTTACACCCAACTCTTCGGTTTCGTTTTTATAAGTGTAAGAATTTTCCTTAAATAAAAACAACTCACTATTGATGGGTCCATTGTCCAACCATTCGCCTACAGAATGCTTTCCTGCCCACTTTCCTTTATGTATTTTGCTTTTTCCAGTAGTATAAAAATAATTTCCTAGCACTTGAATACTTTCTTTGCTTTGATTTTTTGACGTTTCAATCACTGCTGAGAAGACCTCATCAATATTGTTATAAATAATATTCTCTCGGACCATGACATTTTTTACACTTCCGTCTATGACAAACCCTCGTTTTCTATCATTGAAGCTTATGTTATGACGAACTACCGTATTCTTATTCCCTATAGATCTTCCATCTGCTTTCCATTTTTCGTTGTTGCAAATCAAGAAAAATCCCCCTTCGTTCTCACCACTGAAATTGTATTCAAATAAAGAACCGTCACAGTTAAAGTCTGAGTCAAAACCTTGTCCGTCATAAATGCCTTTATATCCCCAAACTTCATTGAATTGAACTCGGGTATTGATACTGCTCCAAGGCCAAATACCAATTGAGGGTCCTGCATCTTCTACCACGCTTTGATTTTGGGTATCAAATCTTTTTCTGGCGCCATAAACTCTGTTTTTCTCTACCAATGCTCCGTCACAACCAATGACAACAATAGCATCACCACCTACATCTTCTATCAGATTATTTCTAATAACCACATGGACGCTCAGATTTTTAAGTCCTTTAATAGGCCATAGAGTTCCTTCAATTGCATTTCGATCGCATCGAAGAAAGTGGCAATTTTCAATAATGAGACCATTGAAACGTGAAGGGATTTTATGACTTTGTGTGGACCACCGAAGACCAAATCCATTTCCTCTTGTTCGAGAAAGGACCCCATTTACATCTCTCACCAATAACTCTCTAATTACTAACCCTTGGACCTCTCCTTGATTTGCGAGTAGATAGATTCCCATTCTTCCAGGTTCTGGTTTTTCGCCAAAATTTACAATTTCAAGATTTTCCACAATCCAGTGGGATATATTCTCAATAAAAAGAGTGGATTCAAATTTCCCTTGTGCATCAATAATCGGTTTGTTTCCTGCATGGTAAGAACTTAGTAAAATGGGATTCTTCAAAGAACCAGATCCTTTGGGTTTTATTTGTCCATAAAAGACGGATCCTGAGCGTAGTAAAATTTGATCGCCCGGTTTAAAAATCAGTTGATTCAACTTTTTTAATGTTTTGAACGGGGATTCAGGGCTCAATCCATGGTTTGAATCCTTACCAATGGAAGAATCGAAATAATAACTTTCTGCCTTGAGTGCTGAATAAGATAGAAATAAAAAGCAGACTAGAAATCGTGCTAATTTCATGAAATAAATTTGTTTTAGAAATCTTGGGTTCATAAATAGTGAAGGATTTAAAATTTAGAATAAGTAGTACTTAATGATTTATCTGTCAAATTGTTTCTATGTGATTGCCAATAGATATTTTTAATCACTTTATTAATCTACAAAAACTTAAATCTCTAAGTTGACAAAAAGTAATACAGTAATACAAGTTATCTATGAACTTTTTCAAAAATCTAGGCTACATAATCTCTATCCTATCAATTTTGGTGCCGCTCAAAGGAATTGAGAAACCAAAAAATATCATTTTCTTCATGGCGGATGATGTTGGAATGGGAGATTTGAGTTATTATCACAGGATAAGAACCGGCGAAGATCCAATTGTGGAAACTCCTAACATCGATGCTTTGTTTGAGAGAGGAGTTCGTTTTTCTCAGGCATACACTGCCTCCGCACTCTGTGCACCCACACGATATGCAGTTGCTACAGGTAGATATCCAACTCGATCCATAACAACTATGGGGGATTGGACATTTACCAAGAAATCTAGTATCGATTCTACTACAAAAACAATTGGACATGTCGCCCAGGAAGCGGGTTATAAAACGGCAGTCTTTGGTAAATACAGTTTGGGGGGCACTTTTTATCAGATCAATAGTGAGCAAACTTACACTGGAGGCGATTATTATACTGGATTTACTTGCACCCCTGAACAAAGGCCTGATATAACGCGAGGTTTCAAATCAGATTTACCAGCAGAAAAAGGGTTCGATTATTCATTTATTGTTCCATCTGGTCATCAAGCCCCTCCCCATGCTTTTTTCGAAAATGGGCAATGGAGTAAAATTCATTCAAATTCGGAAATTGTAAATTTAGTTGTGGATCCAGCTTACAACAGTACTCGAGACAAAAACGTCCTGGTTCCTAGTGGATCGATGCTTGGGGATCGAGGCACAAAAAAAGGCGGACCTGGTCCAGAAAATCATGGATTGGGAGATTCTCATTGGGATTCTAGAAATATTGGGGTTCAAACTTTGGATAAAGCACTTTCTTTTATAGACAGAAATAAATCGCAGCCCTTTTTTATGTATTATTGTGCATTGGCCGTTCACTTACCATTCACTCCACCTAATACATGGAGAGGAGAACCCTTAGCTGGAACGACTCCTCACCTTTTTTTAGATATGGTAAAAGAATTGGACCTTCAAGTTGGGGAGTTGATTGAAAAGTTAAAAACGGAGGGACTCTACGAAGATACTTTGTTCGTCTTCACATCTGACAATGGTGGGTTAAAAGTCAAGGGAGCTATGGATTTAGGCCATCATGGAAACAATGGGGAAAGAGGAGCTAAATGCACAGCAACTGAAGGTGGATTTCATGTTCCATTTGCTGCTCATTGGCCGAGGGCAATCCAACCTGATACTGATTCTGACGTTTTGTTGTCCACTACGGACCTCATGGCCACCCTCTATCACATGGATGGTCGAAATATTCCCGAAGATCAGGCTTTGGATAGTTTTAGTTTTTGGCCTCATCTAATTGGACAAAAAGAGGCATTGTCACGGGAATACTTACTTTCCCAAGGTTTGTTTGCTGGTCACTGGAGAGCAAGAGTCGTTAGAAAGAAGGACTTTAAACTCATTCTAGGTGAGAAGAAAAGAAGCGGTGGAAATATGAGGAATCAATTTTTAAAAGCGGATTATTTCCCTGAGGGATTGTTTCATCTAAAAACAGATCCCTTAGAGGAGAAAAATCTAGTTAAATCCCCGGAATTTCAAAATAAAAACCAAGATTTGCATGCGGTTTGGACTCAATATTTAGAGTTTACGAAAAATGAGCAGAGATCTACGCCCACTCAGTATTAAAGATATTTTTTAATAAAAACCAATTGTATGATTGTCTCCTGCAATCAATTATCAACAGGATTTATTTGATGTTAGAGAAATTGTTCTATTTTTCTTGAAAATCAATCAGGAAATTTAAGGGGCTCCCCAATGAATTTATGACGGAATAAAAATCGCATGCTTATTTTTTCGAATGGATAAAAGGATTTAAAAAAAATGGTTCGATATTTTTATAAATTCTTTGAGTGAATGGAGCTAAAAATTAATAACAAGGTCCCTTTTAAAATGAGTGGAGCGATCCTGATCTCATAAGTCAAATTCCTCATAACATAAAAGGTTTCATTGACATTCACAATGGATTCTTAATTTGTTTTCCACAGTTTAAAAGAGACAAAAACTTTGAAAGATGAAATTTGTCAAAAAAAAAGGGGAAATTAAATTTGTGAATACAATTCTTTGTGTATGTATTTATCTAATTTTCTATTCGCTCCTCAAAAATTAAAAAAAGCGACCCTGTTATTACTGGTTTCTTTATTTGTGAATGCTTTGAAGGCAAATGAGGTTCCAAATGTTATTGTTGTATTGGTGGACGATATGGGTTACTCCGATCCTGGATTTATGGGGGGCGAATCCAAAACCCCCCATTTAAAGAATCTTGCCAAAAATGGAGTTCATTTTTTGAACTGCTTTAATAATGCCAAGTGCGCTCCGTCTCGAGCTGCCTTAATGACTGGAATGACTTGTCAGCGAGTCAAAGCTTTTCAGTCTGCAGGCAATATTGAAAAAAACAATGCGACCACGATTGCAGAAGTTTTAGGACAGGATGGGTATGTAACGATCAAATCTGGAAAGTGGCATATTGAGCCATCGCCCTTGGAAGTTGGGTTTCAATATGATTTTGGAATGAGCTTGGGGCCGCTTTACTTTAAAAAAGATGTGCTTTCCAATCCAAAGACTTTAAAACGAGAAGGGGTCGAAGTCGATGGTCATTCCTTGCCAGATGATTGGTTCTCAACCATCGCTTACACAGATTATGCAATCGAAAAAATAGAGGAGAAAGCGATTTCCAAAGAAAAGCCCTTCTTTTTATACCTCGCATTGAATGCACCTCACTTTCCACTTTCAGCTCCCAAGGAGGTTGTGGATAAATATGAGGGGGTCTACGACGGTGGAATTGATTATATAAGAGAAAAGAGGTACAAACGCATGGTAGATCTTGGTATCATAGATCCAACCTTTCTTAAACTTCCAGTAATGAATTCTTACAAAAAGAAAACGCCAACTTGGGAACAATTTTCGCCCAAGGAGAAAAGATTGTTCAAGCGAAAGTTGCAATTAGTGGCTGCAATGGTCGATGTCGTAGATCAACAAATCGGCAAATTGGTCTCATTCCTCGAAAACAAAAACCAACTGGAAAACACGGTATTTATTTTTCTCTCAGACAATGGCGCTTCTGCAGAGACTGGAATCTATGGGGGATGTGATCTGGATAATATGACAGATAAAGAAATCGACCAGTTAGGAACTCGCGAAGGAATTCGGGGACGTAATAACAGCGGGCCCATTGTTGCCAATGTTCAAAACACTCCATTCAGGGAGGACAAGTCCTCCTTATGGGAAGGAGGAATGCGAACTTCGATGATCGTTCATTGGCCGGCCTTTACAAAAAATAAGGCGACTCAGGGTTTCCAGAGAGCCCCGGTTTGTATATATGATTTGGCTCCCACTATATATGATGCAACAGGAACTTCTTATCCAAACCAAATGAACGGTCGAAGCCTCAATAAAATGGATGGTGTCAGTATTTTGCCAATCCTTGAGGGAAAACCGATTGACAATCGATATATACGATTTGCTTATCAAGGCTTTAGAGCCATTCGGGATAAAAATTTCAAACTCCTTGGATCCAATGGTTTGAAGCAAGTCTCCTGGTCTTTGTTCAATATTAATAAAGACCAGAGTGAAATAGAAAATGTAATCCAACAATTTCCAGAAAAAGCTCAGGAATTAATTTCTGAGTGGGATCGTTTTGATAAATACGCAAACATTACTATGGGCTATAAAAGCTATAAAGAGCAAAAATCAAGGAAGAATTCCAAAAAGGAGAACAAAACAAAGACTAAAAATGTTAAAAAGAATCTCTAGATCTAACAATTTTCTAAAAAGAATCATTTTATGAAATCCAAGATAATACCCTTTATATTCGCTGTATTTTTTGGGTTTTTTTCCGTCCTTGAAGCTTCAAAAAGTCCTAATATATTGTGGATTTTTTGTGACGATATGGCGGTGAATGCTTTGGGAGCCTATCAAAGTCATTTCTCACCCATGAATTTAACTCCAAACATAGATCAAATTGCTGAAAAAGGAATGCGCTTTGATAAGTTTTATGTAGGAAATTCTATTTGCGCTCCAAGTCGTGCCACTTTGTTGACTGGTAAACATAGTCATAAAAATGGGAAATATGGCAATATTGAAGATTTCAATCACGATCAAATGCAATTCCAGAAGTTGCTCAAAGAGGGAGGGTATCAATCTGCGCTCATTGGTAAAACCCATCTTAAAGGAGAATTGCAGGGATTTGATTATTGGGAAACACTGCCCGGACACGGCAAATATATAAATCCTAAATTCAAAACCGCAAAGGGCCTAATAAATACAGAGGGACATTCTACGGATGTGATTACGAATCATGCAATGGATTGGTTGCTGAATAAAAGAAATAAGGAATCTCCTTTTATTTTGATGGTTCATTACAAAGCCCCCCACAGAAATTGGACACCCGCACAACGATTTGTTGATAAATTTAAGGATACCTCCTTCCCAGAACCAAATTCCTTTATGGATACCTATCAAACTCGTGAGATGGCAAAGCTCCACAATATGGGAATAAAAGAACACATGAAAAACATCGGAGACCTGAAAGCTGACAAATGGGCTCATCGTTCTAAACTATTAGATAAAAATATAGATAAAAATACTTTAGCTAGATTGAAGTACCAAGCCTACATGCAAGATTATTTTGGATGTGTGGCTGGAGTCGATGAAAATGTAGGTCGTTTGCTGGATGAAATAGAGGAACAAGGACTCACAAAAAACACCGTTGTGATGTTTTCTTCGGACCAAGGGTTCTACTTGGGAGAGCATGGTTGGTTTGACAAAAGATGGATGTATGAGGAATCATTTCGAACTCCATTGATTGTTAAATGGCCAGGAATTGTAAAGGCTGGGAGTGTGAATACAGATTTAGGTCAAAATATAGATTTTGCTCCTACTTTTTTAGACCTAGCCGGGGTAGAAATTCCCAATGAAATGCAGGGTGAAAGTCTAGTTCCTCTTATGAAGTCGGAAACTCCTGAGGATTGGCGATCCAGTTTGTACTACCACTATTATATGGATGGAGGTCATGGGGTAACTCGACACGAGGGAGTCAGCGATGGCAATTTTAAACTGATCCGTTTTTATGGAAGTAAAACTAAAGGAATTGACAATTGGGAATTGTTCAATCTTAAAAAAGATCCCTCGGAGTTGAATAACATTTATAGCAAACCAGAATATTCAACCAATCTTAAAAAAATGCATTTAGAGTTACAAAAATTGCGCGATTATTATGAAGTGCCCGATGAGGAAGTGGTGATGGTAAAGCGTAAAAAATAAGATTCTCATTAAAAAATCAGTGCTAAGATCAATAGTGAAAGTTCAGAAAAATTATGGATAGTAAAAAATTGAAAAAGGTAGGTCTTTTTATATCAATGCTTGTATTAGGAAGCTTTTTACAAGGAAAGCGACCCAATGTGGTTTTTGTATTGATCGATGACATGGGTTACAACGCATTGTCTTCTTACGGCAATCATTTGATGGAAACTCCAAACATAGACCGCTTGGGAGAAAATGGGCTTATTTTTACCGATGCCTACGCAATGCCTCAGTGTTCTCCAACTCGTTTTGCTTTTATGACGGGACAATACTGTGCTCGGACGAATATGAACGCAGTGATCTTTGAAAAACATGTTCTTCCCTATGCCGCTATGTTACAGCCCGAGTCTACTCGGGTTCTACCCCCTGAGGCTGTCAATATTGGTCGTACTTTAACAAACGCAGGTTATCGAGTCGGTCATGTGGGTAAATGGCATGTCGATTTGAAGGAAAAAAAACTGAAGGAGCAAATGGGTAGACCTGATTACTTAAAAACATATGGGTGGGAGGGTATGAATACCGAGAAAGTGATTTCTGATGATCCAAAAAATGTGATGGGTATGACCCATGCAACTTTGAATTATCTGGATAAAAACCGTGGTCATCCCACGCTTGCTTATCTTGCTCATATGACGGTTCATACTGCGGTGTCAGCTCCTGAAGCATTGATTCAGAAGCACGTCGATCGAGGTTATAATAAAATGAAAAGCAAAAGCGGGAAAATGGAAGAAAGACCGATCGCCGATTACCTCGCAATGATAGATTACTTGGATCAAAGCATTGGAGTTTTGGTAGATGGCATCGAGAAGTTAGATTTGGATCGAGAGACCATGATTATTTTTATGTCAGACAATGGGGGTTTACTGCGTGTTTGGGAAATGGATCCTTTACGTCGTGGAAAGGGTTCTGAATATGAAGGAGGAGTTCGAGTCCCCTTGCTAGTATATTGGCCAGAAAAAATAAAGGAGCACCGAATAGTCAAAGAACCCGTTCACATTGTCGATCTATTCCCAACTTTCGTTGAGTTAGCAGGAGCAAAGATTCCTGAGGACTACCTCTTAGATGGCAAAAGTCTGGTGCCAATCTTTGAGGGTGCAGAAAAATTAGATCGCGAAGCAATTTACCAGAATTTACCATTGTATATTCCTCACTACAGCAAAACTCCCAGTTGTTGGATGCGGATGGGGGATTATAAATTGATTCGTTTTTTCGGAGATAAAGTGGTCAGTTATGGTTCAAAAGAAATGCTTTTCGGAGAGAGGTTAGAACTCTATAATGTTAGAGAAGATCTTCCTGAAAAAAAGGACCTTTCTCAAGAAATGCCCGAAAAAGTGCAAGAGATGAATTCAATGTTGAGTGCTTGGTTGAAAGAGACTGGTGCTAAACTACCCGCTAAAAACCCAAATTTTGATCCAGAAAAAATCCATCTTAAACTTTCATCAAAAGTGGATTTTGAGGGTAAAGAGATTATAAAACAGTAACTATTAAAAAATACCTGAACTTAAAAGCTCAATCTTAACAAACTGCTCTGTGGAACTATTCATATGGTTGAGTTAAAACCAAGGCAACATTCCTAACAAATAAAATTAAAAACTAAAGTATCTAAAACAGACTTTAGCCATTTAAGATAGAGAATAATCATCCTAAAAAACAAACGTAATAAAATATTTCTACCTCCCTTTTCTTATCCCAAAGACTGTTTCGATTCGAAATCACTAAAAGGCTTCGAAATCACTAATAGGCTTCTAAATTCACTCATTATGATCGATCTATTTCTCAAACGATTTTTTTCTTTTTATCTAATTTTGTTGTCTTCGGTTTTACTGATCGCTGATGGCAATCAAATGCCAAATGTTGTTATTGTATTCAATGATGATATGGGATACGGAGATTTAGGGTGTTATGGGGCAACTGCAATCCATACCCCAAGAGTGGATAATCTTGCTACTGAGGGGATGAAGTTTACCGATTTTTACATGGCTTCATCGGTTTGTTCCGCCTCTCGAGCCGCATTGTTAACCGGTTGTTATCCACTCAGAGTGGGAGTTCCTGGAGTTTTTTTCCCAAACCGAGGGGACCAAGGGCTCGATCCAGAACATATTACAATTGCAGAAATCCTAAAAACGGCAGGATACAATACAAAGGCAGTAGGAAAGTGGCATTTAGGGGACCATCCCAAATATCTTCCTACCAATCAAGGTTTTGATTCTTATTACGGGATTCCCTACAGCAATGATATGACTCCTGCTGAAAATATGAAATATGCCGATGATTGTTTGTTTCGGGAGGAAATCACCATTGAGAAATTAGAGCAGGCCTTCGCTCTGGCAAAAGAAAAAAAAGGCAAAGCATCTAAGGTAATGAAGGATAAGGTTCCGCTTATGTACAATGAAGAATGCATTGAGTTTCCTGTGGATCAGAAAACCATTACTCAAAGGTTTGCAACCGAAGGGATCCACTTTATTACAGAAAGCGTGAAAGAGGAAAAACCATTTTTTCTATACCTTGCCAACTCAATGCCTCATACTCCTCTCTTTGCATCTTCGGAATTTTTAGGTAAAAGCAAGCGAGGACTGTATGGGGATGTGATTGAAGAAATCGACTACAATACTGGGCGTATTTTGGATCATTTGGATGATTTAAAGATCGCCGACAACACCATTGTAATATTCACATCCGACAATGGTCCTTGGCTGATTAAAGGAAAAAATGGGGGATCTGCATTGCCTTTATTTGAGGGAAAAACGACTCATTTTGAGGGAGGACATCGTGTTCCGGCAATCATTCGTTGGCCCAAAAGAATTCCAGCCAACTCCGTATGTCGAGAGGTTGCCCTTTCTATGGACATTTTTCCCACTCTAGCCCATATCGTCGGAGCCGATATGCCAACGGATATGATTCGAGACGGTAAAAATATTTTGAACTTATGGACCGTGGAAGGGGAAAAGTCTCCTCACGAATTCTTTTTCTTTGGGAAATATGCAGTTCGTAGTGGTCCTTGGAAGTATCATCATAAAGAGGTTTATAAAGTAAAATCCACCGCTCGTCTAGCGAAAGGACCCACCTTGTACAACTTGGAAAAGGATCTTGGAGAAAGCACAAACCTAATCGAGTCCTATCCGGAAATCGCGAGTCGCTTGAGTCAGGCTTTGATGAACAATCCTAATAAGAAGATTTCCAAAAAAAGTAATCAAAACTCCAAATGAAATCAAACTCACAAATTTCAAGGCCACTGTTTTAAATGGAAACAATATTTCTTAAAAAAAGTCATTTTTTATCTACTACTGTTCTTATTTTAGATTCTGTTGCGATTATTAGACTTCAATCTTATCCATAGATAATTCCTAAATGAATTCAATGAGCATCTAAATAAAATGATTATGATTTACCAAATTTTTAAACAATTCTTTTACCTCTTTTTATTTTTGTTGTCTTCGATTTTATTGATCGCAGATGAAATTAAAAAGCCCAATGTCTTATGGATCACTGGAGAGGACATGAGCGCTAAGTGGCTTGGATGCTATGGCAACGAACGGATTAAAACTCCGAATATCGATGGCTTTGCCAAAGAAGGTTTTTTATATAAAAATTGTTTCGCCCAATCCCCAGTCTGCGCTCCAGCTCGGAGTGGTTGGATCACAGGTATTCATCCCACATCACTTGGCACCGTTTACATGAGAAGCACTTACGAGACCCCAGATTTAGCTTGGTATCCAGATTCTTTGAGATCCAATGGTTATTACACTGTTAATTTTCGCAAGACGGATTACAACACCTCTACACGAAGAACAGGAAAAGGAGGAGGACCCAATGAGGGCAATTGCGGTCACTTCATAAAGACCTGGGATTCCTATGAACAATACGGATGGCGCAATTCGGATCGCAAGTCAGATCAGCCTTTTTTTGTAATCATGAACAATGCAGGATGCCATGAAGGATACTTGCAGGAAGGTAGAGGAAAGATTGGGGATGTAAAACCTGAGGATATGAAGCTTGCTGCTTACCATCCTGACATTCCTGAAATGCGCATCGATTATGCGCGTTACACAAACGGAGTTATGAAAGCGGATGCTACCTTTGGAAAAGTTTTGAAAGAGCTTGAAAAAGATGGCTTGTCTGAGGATACAATTGTGATCTACGGTTCAGATCATGGTGGGGTTCTTGGGAGAAGTAAAAGATTTCTCTACGATTCCGGAACGCATTCTTCTTTAATTGTGCGTATCCCTGAAAAATTCAAACATCTTTGGCCTGCAGAAAATCCGGGAGCTGTTATGGAACGTTTGGTAAGTTTTATTGATATGCCTAAAACTTGGCTCTCCATGACGGGTTCTGAAATCCCAGACACCATGCAAGGAAATAGCTTTCTTGGAGAACAAAAAGAAACTCCCAGAGAGTATGTTCACATGGCTAGGCAAAGAATGGATGAAGTTCCAGATATGCAAAGAGCAATTCGAGACAAGCGATATTTATATATTAGGAATTACGAATCTTTTCGTCCAAATGGGCAGCACTTAGATTACCTCTGGAAGGCACCTTCGATGTCCGCTTGGGCTAGACACCATCAGCAAGGAAAAACCGATGAAATAACGGGTGCTTTTTTTCGTCCAAAGCCAGTAGAACAACTTTTTGACACCCTTTCAGATCCTGACAACGTTCATAATTTAGCGTATGATTCCGCTCATTCGAAAACACTCAAACGAATGCGCAATTCCCTAAAAGAATATATTTTAAAACTACACGACTGCGGATTTGCACCAGAAGCCACTTTGGCTCATCGAGCATCAAGCAATAAAACTACGATCTATGAAATGATCAGAAACCCTCAGCTTTATGACCAAGCTGCGTACATGGAGGCTGCCGATTTAGCAAATTTTGCAACAGTCGAAGACCTCGCAAAGCTGATGGAACTCCTCCAATCCAAAGACGAAGTGTTCCGTTATTGGGGGGTGCTTGGTTGCATTCAGTTGGATCAAAAAGCAAATACTCCAGAGATTGTAGAATCCATGAAAGGGTTGATCAAAAGTGATATCGAAGACAAAGCTAGCCATGATGCCAGAGCGATGGCAGCTTTTTTCCTCTACAGAATCAATGTAGATAAAGAGGCAGCCTTTCAGTCTATGGCGGAGGTTTTAAACGCTAAAGGCAAACCAATCACTTCATTAAGAGTTTGGGCGAATTTACGTATGATTGGTAAAGAAGGGATTGAAATCGAAAAAGCAATGCAAGGAATGAAGCTCCAATCAACATTTACTAAAAAATTAGAGGAATTTAAATCCAAAATGGACATCTTATTATAGGTATAAGTTTATGTGAAATGATTTATGGAGGCAAAAAAGACAATCTTACAGACAGAATTCGCAAAAAAATTGTGCTCGATCAAAGTTTGTGTGATTGTTTCAAAAGGGAAAGTAGTTTATGCAAAATGAAGATGATTCTGCTACTAAAAATGACTTTTTCCCTAGACATTGCCTCCCTAAATAATAAAAACACGAACTTTTAGTTCAATTATAGAAATATTAAATCAAATTAAATATTAATTAAGTGTTATGAAAAAAATAATTACATTCCTGTTAGCTAGTCTTTTTGTTGGGATTTTAAGTGCGTCTGAAAAGGCCAAAGGCTTCAATGAAATTGACAGTATGGGACAAGAGCAGTCTTTGGAAGCTTACAAGGGAAAAATTGTAGCCATCGAATTTGTTAATTTTAAATGCCCATTTGTTAAGAAACATTACAAATCCAATAATATGCAAAACTTACAGAAGAAATACACTTCTGAAGGAGTGATTTGGTTGACCGTTTGCTCCTCTGCTGAGGGCAAACAGGGATATATGACAGATGATCAAATAAACAAAGCCCTGTTGGATAGTGGACTAGGGTCTACGGCTTACCTCGTTGATTCCGATGGAAGTATGGGTAAATCTTACGGTGCTAAAACAACCCCTCACATGTTTATTGTAGATAAAGAGGGATCTTTAGCTTACAGAGGTGCGATCGACAGTGTGAACTCCACCAAATCTTCTGATATTGCAGGCGCTACCAACTATGTTTCAAAAGCATTGGATGAACTTCTTGCTGGCAAGGCAGTCAGTGAGCCAAAGACAAGACCTTACGGTTGTAGTGTAAAATACGCCAAGTAACCTCAAGGGTGCTAAATTCTATCAATTAACTGGATGATCTTTTTATGAAAAAAATTCTTTTAAACCTCTTTTTAATTGGTGGTCTGATAGCACTCTATCTTGAAGGCACAGCCAAAGAGTCCAATGAAAAGTTGAATGTGCTTTTCATTGCCATCGACGATCTCAATGACTGGATTGGGCCCATGGGTGGTAATCCACAAGTAAAAACCCCTCATTTGGATCGATTTGCAAAAAAGTCTATCGTAATGAGTAAGGCTTACTGTGGATCCACAGTTTGCGGTCCTTCTCGTTCTGCATTATTGACAGGTAAATATTGTCACAACACAGGAGTGTATGGAAACGAAACCAATCTCAAAATGGCTCCCAAGGCTAAAGATTTAGAAACATTACCAGAGTATTTTGGGAATCGTGGTTATCACACTCTTTCAGCCGGAAAGATTTTCCACAAACACCAAACAGCAGAAGGGCTCGATGAGGGACAATGGGCCTTTCACGAATTTGCCAAACCCAAAACGGAACCTGGATCTGGAGGAATGTTATGGAAGAAAATGGCAGTGCATCCAGATCACAAATACGGGGGTAGTCCCCTGCAATGGGGAGCAACCAAGGCTCCTTTAGAAAAAACAAAAGATTATGTGAATGCCAAATGGGCAGCCGACCAGCTTGAGAGAGATTTTGATGGCAAACCTTTCTTCATGGCACTTGGAATTTCAAGGCCTCACCTTCCGTTTTTTGTTCCTCAAAAATATTTTGATATGTACCCTGAGGAAAATGTGAAGATTGCCCCTTTTAAATTAGATGATTACGATGACATACTCAATCCAGACGGTAAGCCTGCTTTCAAAGGCCCGAATGTTACTTGGATGGCGGTAGAGAAGAGCAATGCCCACTTAGCTCTCAATCGAGCCTACATGGCTAGTGTGACCTATGCGGATGATTGTTTAGGAATGCTTTTTGAGGTTTTAGCAAACAGTCAATATGCAGACAACACCATTGTCATGTTGTGGGGAGATCATGGATGGTATTTGGGAGAAAAATTAAAATACAGAAAAACAGGATTGTGGGAGGAAGCGGCTCGAGTTCCCTTTATGGTTCGTGTCCCTGGGGTCAGTGAAGGCGCTAAAAGTGACGGGGTCATAAATCTTCTGGATATGTATCCAACTTTATTGGAACTTTGTGGTCTACCTGCAAATCCAAAAAACGATGGAAGAAGTTTTGTAAAGCTCATTGAGAATCCACAAATGAAATGGAATGAGCCTACCTTGACAACCATCGGTTTCAAGAATCACTCTTTAACAGATGGTAGATATCGATACATTTGGTATGGAGGTGGCAAGGGAGCTGAGGAATTGTATGATCATGAATCAGACCCGATGGAGTATAAAAATTTGGCAAACAATCCTGAATTTGCCAAAATCAAGGCACATTTTAAATCTCTACTTCCCAAGAACAACGAAGAAAGAGGTCCAAATAATAAGTTTAAAAAGAAGTCTAGCAAAAAAAGTCTCTAGGATCATAAAAGAACCTGGCGATGTCTGAAATTCTACTAAATATTTTTCAGCTTTTTCCCTATAAGTTTTCATACCCATGGTTTAAAACTTTTTAACCTGTTAAATTGCCTGTTATTTATAGATGAATTCAAAATTAGAGACAACGGCTTGATTGAAGGTTTGTTTTTCAAGAATTGGATTCAATTTTTTGAAACTATATAATACGGATTTATTGAAATCTATATGGTTAGATTTTTTAGGTTCTGAAAAGCACTTTTTCTTAAAATTGGACTCCACCTGATCTCTATCTCAGTTTCATCCATTGACTAAAGAGGGTTGTGATTGGTTCAAAAATATTTTTTGAACCAATTTTTTTTCATGCGTCTGTTCGCAATCTGAATTGAGTTACGATTGTAGTAAATAATTAGTTTAAACAACTCTTATTTCCTAAAATAAAACAAAAAAGTACAGGATCTAACGGATTGAGATGAATTGCTGATGTATGAAAAGGAATAGGTTAAAAATAGAGAATAAATGTATAAAAAGGATTGTATCGGCGTTTTCTTCAATGCCTTTATTCTATCCAATTAGTTCTTTATCTTTTTCTTACGATGCTCCTCTTCGATTGAATGAAAATTCTGTGACTGAAAAAATTCTATTCCTTGAATTTTCAAAAATTCCTTTTGCTCGAAATCGTTCCTAATCTCCTTAATATGAATCAAAAGAAGAAAATTACTTTGGCCAACAAAAGAGTCATCCCAAGAAAAATTCCCCTTGGTAACAAAAAACCAGTGAAGCCAGTCACTTCTAAACAGGAAAAGAGCGTTCCATTATTGGGTGTATTTTTCATTTTTTTAACTTTTGCTATTTGTTGTGGTGGTCTTTTATTTTTTCTAAAAAATAGGTATTCCAGTGATTTTTCTTATCAATCGGTTCAATCAGATCCTAAAGTAGAATCAAAACCCAAGCTTCTTGAAGAAAATATTTCTCTTGATTCACAACCGGAGGAGCCCAATCCATCAAAATCTTCAGTTCCTCTAGTAAAAAGTGTCTCATCCAATCAAGACAATTCTGATTTTGCTTCCTACGTTCCAATTCCTTCTATTAGTGAAGATCAAAAGACTATTACTTATAGAGCACCGGAAGGCATTCAATCTAGTAAAGATTTTTCAGCGAAAGTGAATGGAGAAGAAGCTTATGTTTTTTATGCAGCTCCCAATGACTTTCGAGAGGATTTTGTTCCCGGTGCAGCAAATGGTGAAAATGATGTATTCACCATTCGAGACTCATGGGTTTCCTTGGAAACAATCGAAAACCCTGAATTGACAGTAAAGCCTCTGAAAAATAAAAAGAAAATTAAAGAAGTCTTTTTAATCAATCAAAGTGGGGATCCAATCAGTCATAGTATCAACGATGCTAAAGATGCAATCTCCTTCAAGGTTACAGCAGGAGAGAAATATTATCTTTCCGTGAATCAACAATATGATTCGAGATTTTTGGTATTTGCCGAAAAGCCAGAAGAAATCAAACCCAATCCTCTGGCATCGGATACATTCATTATTCATGAGGGGATGAGTCGGTATAGTTATGAGAACAGCGACAAGAAAGTCCTCTATTTTACTGCTGGAATTCATGAGATTGGGGCCCAATTTCCACTCAAATCAGGACAAACATTATATTTAGAGGCAGGCGCTTATCTCAAGGGAACCCTCTCTTGCAAAAGAGAGGGGGCTAATGGCGCAAAAGTGATTGGTCGAGGAATTTTGTCAGGGGAAGTCTTTTACATGGGCAGTTCACCGAACACTAAATATCTTCCTCGACCCACCAATTTTTACAACAATGCAATCTATCTTGGTGGGGCTAACAGAGAACAGGCTGACAAACAAACCGTTCGAGGAATAACGATTATCTATTCCCCTGATGCTTCCATTTACGGAATGAGTAGCAATACAACCATAGAGAACGTTAAAATCATGAACCATTTTAGTAAATTTGGAACCATCTGTGTTGGAAAAAATGCTACGGTTCAAAATAATTATTGTTCCAGTGATACTCGTCTCATAAGAGTCCTCGGGTCTAATGGTTTGATAAGAAATAATTTTCTGCATGGACGGAAAGAGAAAGCACAACCCTTAGTCTTTGGAGATCGAATTCAACATGATGTAGATGACATTCAGGTGATTGATAATTTGATCGTTGGGAATTGTAAAAATCTAATCAGAATTACCAATGCCAGTCATGGGAATTTGAGTAATTTCAATTTTTCTGGCATCAAGTATATCATGCCTCCCGGAACCACAGATAGTCCAAAATTAGTTTACATGGGTATGGGTTACTCTCCTTATCGAAGAGGGAAATATCAAGGAAGTATCAAAAATGTGACTATTGATAATGTGGCTATTGTTGCAGACAATCCCAGTAATAAAACCTTTTTTTTAGGCTTGGAGGCCTTTGGGTTTAGTGAAGAGGCATCAGTCAGGAATGTAAGCATAAGCAACATTACCTGCAATGGAAGAGCTGTTAAGTTCGGTGACAGTATTCAAGACTATGTATACAATTTTTCTGTTGAAGGAAATAGGATTGCTAAAGGGAAAGATAAAAAAATCAAAATGCCCAAACGCAAAGAGATTCCATTTGTGGGAGGTCTAAAAAGCTATCCTCGTAAAGATCAGTATGGAGACGAATACGGTTCAAGATTTGCCCACGATGTGGTCTATAAGAATAAATCTGAATCCATTTCAAGATTACTTAAAATGGAAGCAACAGGTGCCAGTATAGAGGGAATCGAAACATTGCCGGACATGGACAAAGATTTTTTGGATGTGTACTCAGGGATTGACGATCCCAGAACTTATGCCAACGCTTCCTCAGACTATGAAGTGAGCGTCGCTCAAAAATCCAGTGGATCCCTTCCTAAAGAGTCCTATGTATATGAGAATGTAGGAATCTTCATGACAGGCGGCAACGACAGGTTGATGAATCCTCCACCAGCCATGACAGAGCACTTTAGCAATTATACGCACAAGGGACCTGTAGAAATCTCAATTAAAATGAAAGAGGCGGCTCCAGCAGCAGAAGACGTTGTGATCATACCCAGACGCTATGGAATTAAACCGATTTTAAGCGAAGGAAATAGAAAAATTTCATTCTCAGTGGATCAGCCAAGATATCTCATTGTGATTGTTAACAATGATTGGTGTCGTCCTTTATTTTTATTTGGCAATCCACCAGAGAAGTCGGTTCCAGACCCATCGGATCCAGCCGTATTAACGATTTTACCCAATGAGGATTATCGAAAGGCTGTAAACCGTTCAAGATTAAAAGATTATCGAGTGATTCGCTTTGCACCTGGTTATCATGATATTGGGTTTTATTTTCCAATTTACAGCAATCAGACAATCTACTTAGCAGGCGGATCTTATGTAGCAGGAACCATTTCTTCCATGACTAAAAAGTGGGAAAAACTTTCAAACTTTGGAGTAAAAAGAGGATTTTTTAATAAAAAAATTTATGACAGTCATAGCTTTCAAGCTTACAACAATCCGGAGGATTTTATTCTCTTTAAAGACTCTGATGAGATGAAAGAAAACATTGGAGCCAGTAGCAATATAACGATCCGAGGTCGGGGCATTCTCTCTGCCGAACAGATGGATTGGTTCAAGTATTGCGAAAGCATAAAAATAATTAAAATAAGCAAAGAGTCTAACAATGGAATTTTGGAGGGTTTGGTTTTGATGGGAAGACACCACCATGGTCCTAAAATGATGTCTAGCAATACCACAGCCGCTTGCGAAAATATTAAAATTATACATGGTTTTCATGGCAATACAGATGCCTGTGGTTGGGGTTACAAACGCCGAAATATTTTCACCACTCAAGCAGACGATGGAACCTATTTTCAAACAGGTCTGGATATTGATGGGTGGTTGGCTTGGCAGCAAAACAATGCCAATTTATTTTGTATTCAACGCAAAGCAGTTCCCAATGGGGGAACACTCGGTCATGTTGTGATTCGAAATGTGACTGCTATTGATGGGCGATACGGAGGAGGACAGGTTAAAAATTTGAGGGAAACTCATTACAGTCCTGCAGGAGGAGGAGTTTGGTTTGGTTTCAATCACGATCGCTTTCCTTACGCATACATTACAGACATCGTGATGAAGGACATTTATTTTGAGACAAACATAAATTCCACTTTTATGTTTACTGCAATTGCTCAGACAAAAGAGACTAAAATGCTCAGTGCGGATCACTTCACCTTTGATGATTTTAGTGTATATGGAAAGCAAAACAGGACGAGTATTTTTGGTACTCGCCCCAAAGCACCCGATGATTTCATGAGGAATATTAACATTAGAAACCTTTCAATAAACGGCGAAAAAATGAAGCGTCTTGAGGACTTTTCAATCATAGGCAATGAGGGTAGGAATCTGAATGTAAAAATTCGATAGATACGAATTAGAATTGTGTAAGGATTCATTCAGACCGAGCAACCTTACATTTCTCAACTTAGAATTGTCCGACTATTTACCGTTCGACCTATCCAATGTTTTTGTTCGATTCGAATTGTCATAGAGCTAGTTATCCAAAAAATTAGGATTTTGCCCATTTAAAAATCAAAAAGAGGAACGCTCTGAGTTAAATTTTAAAAAATTTGGGGTAATTTTTGATTGTGATCATTATTAATGAAACAGACTTTAATAAAGTCATTTATAAGAGATTTTTTCTTTGTCTGTTCGAAGTTTGATATTGGCTCCGTTATAGTTTACCTAAAGAAAGAATTCACACTGTTCAAAATGATTGTTAAATACTGAAAGTCCTAATAAAAAGAACCACAATAAAACCCATCCATGATTCATTCCAAATTACATTTTACCTTTTTCAACAGAAACCATGTTTCTATTTCTCAAGCAATTTTGAAATTACTTTCATGGAGCTTATGAAATTAAAATACTTATTTTTACTGGCCATTTTTAGTCCCCTAACTTTTGCAAGTCTTCCACCTTCATTTGTCGGAGATTATGAAGGAGCTTACGTCGAGGCACCCGCTAACAGCAAGCAGGCTAAAAATCCCTATCTTGCCGGAAAAGTGGTCCCTATAAAAGACAGTATCTTTGAAGTTCAGATTTTTATGGAATTTGACCTCCGAGCCCATTATGAGATCAAACAAGAAGTATCCTTGAAAGATGGATCCCTCCAGTTCAAAGGAACAGACCATCACTTTAAAGTCGATGATTCAGGCATGACTGGAACTTTTTTTTTGAGAGAAAAAGGCAAAACAGTTTCCTACAACTATTCTATGAACAAGATCGTTCGATTGTCTCCAACTCTTGGAAGAAAAAAGCCTGAAGGGGGAATCGACCTTTTTCCTGACAACTCATTGGAATTATGGGAACATGAAAAGAGCAAGCCAGCTACATGGAAAGTTTTAGATGCTGGAGTGATAGAATGTTTTTCCAAAAAGAAGGGCAACAAAAATGGAGGCAGCATTCGAACAAAAAAAAATTTCAAGTCCTGCGAGCTCCATTTAGAGTTTAAAATGCCCTATCTCCCAGGTAACACAGGTCAAAACCGAGGAAACTCCGGTTTATTTATTCATTCAAAATATGAAGTTCAAATCCTAGATAGTTATGGTCTTGAGGGAGATTGGAGACAATGCGGGGCCCTTTACAAATTATCCCCCCCCAAAGTAAATATGTGTGCCCCCCCAGAGCAGTGGCAAACTTATGATATCGTCTACCAAGCCGCTCAATTTGAAGAATCTGGTTTGCTGATATCTAAACCGAAAATGACTGTCAAGCACAACGGAGTTCTCATCCACAATCAGCAAGTCTTGTTTGATGAGAATGCTACCAAGAAGACAATGAGTGCACGTTCACCCTCGAACGAGCCAGGATTTATCCAACTTCAGGATCATGGACATGCAGTTCAATATCGGAACTTCTGGATCCGAGAATTGTAATTAGTTTTTTATCCATTTTATCTTCCAAACAATTTTTTATACATGAATAAGCATCTAAGTATTCTGTTCCAAAGGCGAAACCGAAGTCACAACGATTTATGAAAAAAACCACTAATCTCTTAATTTTCTTTTTACTGTTCCAAGCATTGTTTGGGACAGAGTTGGATCAGCGACCCAACTTCTTAATCATTTTAGTCGATGATTTGGGCTTCTCAGATATTGGCTGTTACGGGAGTGAAATTGATACCCCAAACTTAGACAAATTGGCTGACAATGGATTGCGATTTTCACAGTTCTACAACACAGCAAAATGCCATGCCTCAAGAATTTGTCTTTTAACAGGTCAATATTACCTACAAGCTGGGAATGACAGTTTGAAAAATGCAGTGACCTCAGCAGAAATTCTCTCCAACGCTGGTTACCATACAATGATGTCTGGTAAATGGCATTTGGATAAAGAACCTACAGACTTTGGGTTTGAGCGATATTTTGGACATTTAAGTGGTGCCACCAATTACTATTCAGGAGACGACACTTTTAGGCTCAATGGAAAACCTTGGGAGGTGCCTCAAGAAGGATTTTATACGACTAGGACGAAAGTGGACTTCGCCATCGACTTTTTGAAAGAATCTCAATCCATTGAAAAACCTTGGTTTTTATACCTTTCACTAAATGCCCCTCATGCCCCTTTACAGCCTTTAGAAGAAGACTATAAAAAGTATCTTGGTAAATACGACGCCGGATGGGATGTGATTCGCAATCAAAGGCTCAAAAAA
Source organism: uncultured Opitutia bacterium (assembly GCA_913049555.1). Taxonomy (GTDB): domain Bacteria; phylum Verrucomicrobiota; class Verrucomicrobiia; order Opitutales; family CAJWYM01; genus CAJWYM01. Next base: position 4,455 of record CAJWYM010000037.1, on the reverse strand, counting down.
CAAGCCGAACTGGGGATTTTCAAAAATCCAGTCAAGCCAGCCAATAGACCCAATCATGTTCCCTCTTGGGAAGAATTAGATCCAGAATGGCGCGTCTCTGAGTCTCGCCGTTTATCTGCGGTTTCAGCAATCATCGATCGCATTGACCGCGAAATTGGCCGCCTTATCCATGAGGTAGAACAAGCAGGGGATTTAGACAACACCATGATTCTATTTGTATCTGACAACGGAGCTTCTCCCTTTGGTAAAAATCCTCTGAAGGTAACCCAAGAGCCCTATAATGAAAATGTAAAGTGGCGAGACTCTACTGGCACCGCGTGGATGCGAAATGCTCCCTTTAAATTCTACAAACAAAATCAGCATGAAGGAGGAATCAGCACCCCAGCAATTTTACATTGGCCTGCCGGTTTGAAAATGAAAAGTGGAAGTATTGAACATGAACCGGCTCATCTTGTGGATGTTTTACCCACTATGATTGAGATGAGTGGTGCAGAAACACCCCAAGAGTGGCCGGAGCGAAAATTAAACCAAATGTCAGGCACCTCGTTACTTCCCATTCTGGAAGGCAAAGATTTTGAAAGAGAGAATCCGATTCACTTTCAATATGCATACAACCGGGCTCTGAGGCATGGTAAATGGAAACTGGTGAGTATCGCTGACTCTCCTTGGGAACTTTACAATATGGATTTAGATCGCACTGAAACGAACAACTTAATAGGGTCTCACCCTGAAATTGTTCAGAAAATGAGTCAACAATGGGACCAAATTGCAACAGAATCTTTTGGAAAGCCCTCTGCTTTCAAAGTCAAAAATAATTTTTCTCATGACAATTATTTTAACAAACGCTGGACGGACTATCTAATTAAAGGATCTCAAAAGAAAACTCCCAAAAAGAAAAACGACACAGCAATTGAAACTTCACAAGTTTCATCCACTCCCTCCAAAGATGGATGAATAAAGAGATTCATCTGTTAAAATTACTATAAAATAAGGAATTGAAGATGTTTTTGAAAAACTATTTTTTATACGGAGCTTTGCTTCTGACCACAACTATGTTCGCGAAGAATCCCAATATTATTTTTCTACTAGCGGATGATCTTGGCTTCAGAGATGTTGGCTGTTATGACGGTCCCATTCATACACCAGCGATTGATTCATTAGCGGAAAAAGGTACAAGATTTACGACTTTTTATTCCGGATCTGCAGTTTGTTCCCCCTCCAGAGCCACTATGTTGACCGGTAGGCATCATATAAGGACAGGTATTTACAGTTGGGTGCATGAACCCAGTCAAAAAAGTCATCTGCTCGAAAGAGAAATCACTATCCCGGAAGTTTTAAAAGAACAAGGATACTCCACGGCTCATTTTGGCAAATGGCACTTAGGGTTGCCATATGGAAAATATAAAAATAAACCAACCCCAGACAAACACGGCTTTGATTACTGGTTCCTCACGGAGAACAATGCATCCCCAAATCATAAAAATCCAACTAATTTTATCAGGAATGGCACTCCAATAGGAAAAACGAAAGATTACTCCTGTCACATCGTTATTGATGAAGCGCTCGACTGGCTTCAAAAAAAGCAAATAGAGAATCATGAACCTCCTTTCTTTTTAAATATTTGGTTTCATGAACCTCACAAAAAAATGGCCGCTCCTGATGAATGTATTTCCCCATATTTAACAGATGGAGACACTGGAGTTGGCAAAGACAGTGCAGCTCTCTATTCAGGGACAATTGACAATACAGACCGTGCGATCAAAAAATTGCTCCTCTATTTAGAAAAACAGAATCTCATGGAGGATACCTTGATTGTTTATTCTTCTGACAATGGAAGTTTTAGGTTGGATCGAGTGGGAGTTCTAAAAGGTAAGAAAGGTTCTAATTATGAAGGTGGATTGAGAGTTCCAGGAATCTTTTGTTGGCCAGCCAAAATCAAACCAGGAATCCAAATTGAGGAGCCTGCGGGTCTGGTAGATCTTACGGCTACTATTTGCGATTTTGTGGGATACAAAATGCCAGAAGAAATTCATTTGGATGGAAGCAGTTTACAACCTCTGCTTACAGGAGACCCTCAAAAATTTAAACGTCTTCAACCCTTTTTTTGGCATTTGGAACAGTCCAAGCAAATTGTTGGGATAAGGGACGGGAATTATAGCCTATTGGCCTATCCGGATTATGAGCTTTCAAAAAGTAAAAATTTCAATGAGGCTTGGATTCCAACTATTAAAGAGGGAGGATATCGTGACTTTGAACTGTATGATCTGGCCAACGACCCTATGCAAGAGGACGATTTGGCAAAACAGAGACCGGAATTGCTGTTAACCCTTAAAAATAAATTACTGAAAATCAATGCCAGTGTAATGGCAGAGGGTCCAGATTGGCACTTAGATTCACAATAGATGAATTGCCTCAAGTATATTCATTCATTCTTCATTCTCATTGTGCTCGCTAATTCCTCTTTAGCTCAGTCAAATAAATCGAGTTCAAAAAATTGGAATGACCTTTACGAGGCTCATCATTACAAAGAGATCCCTTATAGATTGTTAAAACCCATTGATTTTCAAGAAACGGAAAAAGCATCTTATAATTATCCTATTATTCTGACACTTCACGGAGCTGGGGGTAAAGGAGATGACAACAAAAAACAATTAAAAGCCTACAACTTTCAACTGGCAAAAGAGACACTGAGAAAAAAGTACCCCTGTTTCGTGCTTGCTCCACAATCATTAGGACCTTGGAGAATGCCTGGACCAGAATCAGTATTTAGTCCTGAAGAACTTCAGAATGCAAGTCCACTCTGGCAAAAATTCCATGCCAAGTTGATGAAACGATCCAGCAATTACAAAGGAAGATTGGATGAAATTTTAGAGCTTCTGGATACGATATGCGAAAATTATCCAATAGATCGTACAAGAATATATGTGTTGGGGCACTCGATGGGAGGAGCAGGAAGTTGGAATGTATTAGCAGCCGCACCAGACAAAATTGCAGCAGCAGTTCCCTCTGCAGGACCCTGCTTTCTTAAAAATGATTTAAGCAAATTTGCTCATGTGCCGATTTGGTTTTTTCACGGTGATAAAGACAAAGTCGTGCCCGTTGAGTTTTCAAGACAAACCTTTGGTCAATTAAAAGCCATAAAAGCAAATGCAAAATACACTGAGTTAGTAAACACAGGGCACGGTTCCAGCCAGAAAACTTTTACTTACAATGAAGATTCAAAGACTGAATCACACAAGACGGAAATTGCAAGTGATCGAGTGGACAAAACTGGAGAAATCTGGTCGTGGTTGTTTGCCCAACGCAACCAATCTAATAGAAAGTCAAATTCCGAGGTCAACCAATCGCATAAGATTAACTCTAATGCAAAGTTTGAAAATTAAGAGTTAAAATAGGCTTCACAAAACTAATAAATGCTTTTTGTGACGATATGACATTCGCAAAATAAGAGTTAAATTTATTCTATTTTTTCTAACTGTCCAAGAGCATAATTATTCTGCTGTTCAAACTATCAAAGACTTTTTATCAGGCAAAGACTCTCTACATCAAACAGAACATTCCAACAATAACCACACCGTAAACCCTTTAACTAATTACTAAATCTCATCAGACTATGTTGAAATCCTTCATTCCTATTAGGGAAGAAATACGACTGACATTTAACTATAAACAACCAAAATTAAAATCCAATGAAACAGACATCTAGCTTATTATTCAGCTTACTAATTACAGGACTATTATTAGGTGGAGAAGTACAAACTTTTACTGATTTGAAGAATGACTTTGTTTATAAAGATTATAAGTTGAAACATTTAGATATTGTGAAGTTTGATTTTACTCAAAAGAGTTCAAATAAATATGAATTAGTCTTTGATTTTGCAGCAGATGTTGAAAAAGCATTAAAAGACAAGGGAACTCATTTTGATATAGATTTTTACATAGATATTGATCAAAAAAAAGGGACTGGCTATAAGTTTGGAAGTATAGGAGCTGATATCAGATTTAAGATAAACAGAGATGATAAGAATGGGCTAAAAGGCAGAAGTTATCCTAAATCATGAGTGGGAGAGGATGTCAGACTTAAAATCAAGAAAGTTAAAGTAAAAGATAATTTAGTATTTGTAGATTTTAGCAGTATAGACATGAAAGATTACTCTCAAATTTATTTTATTTTAGATATTGATGGGAAAAGTGGAACTGTAGACAGGCTTCCAAATAAAGGGCATGGCTCTTTGGAACTTGATTAGCATGAGTGCTATACTTTAAAAAGGACACAATTGTTAAAAGAGAAAAAATAGGAGCAGGTTATCTATATGCTAGGTTTCAGTTACTGATGCAAATTCTGCTATGAGCCAAGTTTTTGATGACGACGGGAACCTCACCGAAGACAGTAAATTTATTTACACATGGAATGGTGACGTAGCACGAAAGTGCGAAGATGGGCAATTTAGGATA
>CAJWYM010000036.1 GCA_913049555.1 uncultured Opitutia bacterium | reverse complement strand
TCTACAACAGTAGAAATTTTGCATGCTTGTTAGACTTTTTGCCCCTTGCCCCTTGACCGCCTATCTACAACAGTAGAAATTTTGCATGCTTGTTAGACCCTGAGATTTTTTAACCTATAGACCTAATCTACAACAGTAGAAATTTTGCATGCTTGTTAGACAGGTGTATTAACTGGGTTCGCAATGTTATCTACAACAGTAGAAATTTTGCATGCTTGTTAGACCTGCACCATTTTGACCGTTTCGAATCCATCTACAACAGTAGAAATTTTGCATGCTTGTTAGACACTAATCAAGCCATTGAAACCACTGCAATCTACAACAGTAGAAATTTTGCATGCTTGTTAGACGTGATATAGATATAGATATAGATATAGGATCTACAACAGTAGAAATTTTGCATGCTTGTTAGACATCATCTGCACTTGTTGGACTTGCCGGATCTACAACAGTAGAAATTTTGCATGCTTGTTAGACGCATCTTTTGAACTGGATCGCACTTGAATCTACAACAGTAGAAATTTTGCATGCTTGTTAGACCCTGATTTTATGTGAGAGTCTAACTATACTCATATCTAACAGGAAATGAGCATTTATTAATAATTATCAGCAAGAGCTTTAGCACTAATATAAAAAATAATAAAAAGAACAATTGTCTTACGACAATTCTAATATTTTCAGATATTCAGATTATGACAAGCTTGTAATTAGCAGGATTGCAAAAAATAAAGACGGAGCTTTGCACCCTAGACTAGAATCAGGTCGTTTTCTTCATTTTTAGGATATCCGAATCGAAGGATATTCGCACTGTCTGGAATCTTAAAAACCAGAACACTATCGTCTTGCGAAAAGTGTTTCTCGAACTTTGACTTCATTTCGCTCTGAATATTGCGCAGAAATCGTTCGCTTAGCCGAATCTCGAATACAGAGTATTGAATTCGAGAACCATAGCCTTCCAGATACTTAGAAAGACGAGTTCTCAATCTGTCGGAATGAATATCATAGACAACAAGAAGCATGGTCTTAACCTTTTATTTGGGTTTAGTATAGATGCAAAACACAGGAAAATCTTCATCTTCTTTGCCCTTTATGAGCCAACGATAATAGCTCTGCACATAGAGGAAGATTTCCTCTTTTCTATCCAAGATATCTTGCATAAAAAGAGAGGTGTAGCGTTTCTGATTTTTGAATGGCATCGTGTATTGTCCTTTAATGAGCAGAAAATCATTCGGATCAATCTGCTTGAGGTTGTGAGCTTTCCTCAGGCGTTCATCAATGATACACCGGAATGGCTCAATAATATCACAGACCAGAGATTTTCGCTGATAGAAGAACTTGTGATACACTCCACAGTAGATATCAAATCCATAGCAGCCCAACATCGCTTCCACGAAATTAAACAAATAAGTATAGCCAATATCCAGAAGTAAGTTCGCGATATCATACTTTGTTCGAGGGAGTCGAGCCTTCCAATCCAGAAGACGAAAATAGCAGGAAAAAAACAACTTGCTAGCGATGCCCTCTAGTCCCATCAGCTCTTGATAGTCTTCAGCATGATCAAGGCAGATAGATCGCATCTCGGCAATAGTCTCATTATCCTCCTTACTACGGTAACGAAGCCCATGTATGAGAGCTATCTGATTGTCAACCTTTTGTCGAACCAGCTTTTTGGCGATCATTAGCTCCTTCTCTGCAAGAGAGTATTGCTTCTTCCGTAATAAGAAATTCCCTTCCGCCCGGTTATTGATATAGCCATCCACTCGCAAATTGTATGATAGTAAAATAATGGGAAACCCATGCTTCTTTGCCTGTATCATCAACACATTGCTTAGGGTCACATTTCCGATAATAAAGAGCACAAAGCTTTTGTGGCAGGAGTGTTGGAGCTTCGTATTCTCTTTATCATCCTTTATCACCAAATTACTGGCACGAAAAGTAATCTTAGACTGCTTACTAGAGAAGTAGAATAAGCATTGTTTGTAACGAAAATCTGGCAATGTCATCATAGGTCAACCTCCTTATAATAATCGCACAACGGGTTATAGATACAGTTTCGGCACTTCGCTATGTTTTGAGAAAATGGATCTTCTAAGGAAAAGTCGCGAAGTTCTTGAATCACTTGTTCAAACTCTGCTCTCTCCACTTCGGATGGGATCGAAATGGGATAGGCTTGATTACTCTTTTTCGAGTGAAGTCGCAGCACTCTTGGCTTATATCCCATTTCACAAAGAGAGTAATACTGAGCATAGATCTGATAGCGGAAGCCGGGGTACACTGCCGTCACCGAGTTTTTTCTCTCCGTCAGTACTCCACTTCGTTGGTCGAAAAGATCGATTTTGCCCATTAATCCATATTGCACAGAGTAAACAGACAGACCTTGTAAGACATCCTTTCGACTAGTGTAAGATTGCTCATCTATAGATTTGTGGGCTGCTTGCCCCTCCTTCTGCCAAGTTTTGTGCACTGTATTTTCATTATAATTTTCCTGATAAATATTATGAAAATAGATCGAACGAGGACAGAAAGAGAAGTCATTCAAGAATGTTATAGGAATGTAACTCTCCATGAGCGGTGAGCCTCTTAGCGCAGGCTAATAGACTATAAATCCAGCTTCCCCATCTGCTTCTGCACCACTTCCTCATTTTGCACAAAGTCTTGCCAATCCTTCTTGCGAATCATTAAGTCAACCTTATCCCCTGAGTCAGATTCATGAATCCGATTCAGAATAGCGATTCCTTTACGAGCGATATTATAAGCACCATTCGCATCCCCATTGACAGGCAGTTTTTCATAGCCTTTACGACTATCAAAAAAAGGCTCTATTGGAGATAAAATATAGTCGTTCTCATCTGTCCCACTCTCGCTTTGCTTATCTGTTACTCGCATATTAAGAAGAGTGCCGAAGTAGTAAATCAGCTCGCGGTGCAACTTAGCGTCCTTTTTATCTATACGGTTACTTAACTGACTACGAATATCCTCTCCAGACTGGTAGGAAATACTCTCCTTTTCGAACAAAGCCTTGAGCTTATCCGTGACAACGAATACTTCATATTCACCCATTTTACCGATACTCTTACTGGCAGCACCCTGTTTTTGCTCCTCGTTCGCTTTGCGTTTCACATAGCGAGAACGCTCCACGCATGAACAAACCGTCCAGACAGATCGACTCACTTTGGCTTCATCCTTATCTCTATCGACTTGCTTGTTCTTAATCTTGCGTAGATCGTAAGTGAACTCAAAACGTTCCTTCTTAACATCGTAGTGAATTTCATCAAATGATTTCCAAAAATCCGAACTATCCACCACATTCGCATATGGTTTATAAACATTTTTGAGAAATCCAGTCACTGGATCTGTCGTCGAGGTATAGGCTGCTGTTGTATAAAACAGAATTCCAGATTGTTTACCCAGCTTCTCGAAACTCTCAAAAGGGTCAGTGAGCTGATAAGCTCGTAGAGGATGCCCGGGCGCACTAGGTTTTTCCTGGTCCTTAAATACTAGGTAATTCAGCTTATCAATCAACGCTTTCTCAAACTTCTGATACACCTGACGCTCTACTTTAAAACGACCCCGTTTAAAGCCAGCATTTAAGTCCTCCAAGACAACAACTGCATTATGTTTAATAATCAATTTAGCTAGCTTATGTACGACATGCGATAGGTAGCCAGCCTTTAGCTCCTTGATGTTCTCAATTCGACTCCAAGACTTACGAGCCGAATCTCGGTTCTTTTCTTTCTCCTGTAGCTTCTCTAAATAATTAGTGGAATGCGGAACACTAGATGAACCCTTTTCGTAGCTCGATTCAATCGAATTCAAACTCCCCTGTTCAATAATATCTCCCTGCTGATTCGTAATAGAGTAATAGAGCAAGTGCTTCTCCCCACGATCTATCCCAATCACATTTATCTCCCCATTCTTACGAAGGAAATCGTGCACTTTGTAATTAAATCCATAAGGCTTAGCAGGGGCTTTAAAATTGAGCGAGATAGGACAATGAAAAAAGAACTTATCTTGGGTAAATCTAAAATCTTTTATAATTGGATATTTGAATTTATCTTTCAGCATCTTGTCATCATCATAATGATGCCCCTGTTTCATAACTTTCTCACTCCAAACAATAGAAGATGGTCGGAAAAAGACCTCCGCTTGCCCATTCAACTTAAATACCACATCCTTTAAGTTATCCTCACTAAACAAACTCTTCCAATAAAGGGTATGCAGGTTATCTTTCCCTCCCCCTTTCTTCGCTGTTGAAAAGTCCTTATTGTAGATTTGAAAGAGGTATAACTCTCCATTAGCTACTTTCTCTTCTATGTAAGTTGCCTTGATAGAATCAAAAGTCACTTTATATCCCAACAACTCCACTTCTCTATAAAATTCGTCGATGCTAATATACTCTGTCGCCTTACGAAAAGTGGTTTGATCAAAACCATAAGCAACACTCCATTCAGGGTGTCTTACTAGTGATTTTTGACAGAAATCAATATATTCATGTAACTCCGCTTTCCCATGCTTGTCTGTGTAGGCCTTTGCATACTTCTTGTTTTCTTTTATCTCAGTAATCCTTGCTGAGGGTTGAAATAGATCCTCATTTGACTTAGCAAAAAATACCTTCGGTAACATCTTATTCGGACCAGGAAGAAGCTTATAGTTAATTTTCTGGAATCGATCTTCTCCATTTTCAGGAGTCGTTTGTTTTCGAAGCTCCTCTTTAATCGCTTTCTTTTTCGTATTTTCATCTGGATTCACATCATACTCAAAAATTCCATTTGAATCTGGCGTCATGATTCCAAGGTAATATGCTCCATCTTTCTCGAAAAGCACTCCAAAGTTCTGCGATTCTTTATTACGATCCCAACCATCAAGCAAAGTACTTTTCTCAAAATTAACCTTCAATTTATCAGTGGAATACGCTTTTTTGCTCACATGGTTGCGAACTTGATTGTATAAGTCAAAAATGGGTACGGTGTCCAAATGCTTTTGGAGAAATTCATACCAGAGCGAACACCTCTCTTGCTTAATGTCTTTTTGAATATTCCAATCTGCAATAAATCGACTGAGAGAATTACAGGCATCCAAATATCCTTTGAGTAGACCCACTTGTTCAAAGCCCTTACTCCCTTCATTTTCTCTATTCTTGTCCAACTGCTTTTCTTGCAATAACTGAGCCTTGTCTAAGGCATACCATCCAGATTGCAATTCTGCCAGAATTTCTTTGGCCCGAACCTTAAAGAACTGGAACAAAATACCCTCACCCTCACCTGGCAGATATGCACTTCTATCTTCGGGGATCTTTGCAGTAAATAGTTCATCATCTGAACTCTTAGAGAAGTAATCTTCTAGCTCTTGAATCGAAAAGACTTTCTTTTTAGTCAGGGCATCGACTTCCTTTTGATCTTTTTGGTGAGCGACAATCCAGTCCTGAATCGCTGACCAAGACCCTGTTATCTCCTGAGAAATACGATTCAACTTATCTCTTGCGATAAATATAGTATCCTTGCTCTCCTGAACGGAGTCGATTAGCTCTTCTAATTCGTGCAACCAATTTGAACAGAGACTTTCATTCAGATGATTCTCATGAAAACCTGCAATTGATGTCAGCATATCTGCATCATCCACATAGCTTTCAACAAAAATACCCTCCCCTTTGCTCAGAATCTGCTTATAAAGTAACTTCATTGGAGGGAATTTATGTCTCTTCGCCCCAGTTTGCTGACGAGCCTGATTGATAATCTCGTTCAGTCCTTGCACTTTTGTTTTACCTGTTTTTTGAGCAATCCCTCCCATTATGGAATTATAGCGATCTATCCCCGACTGAGATAGAAATTGGCTAAATGAATCCACCGCAAATAAGTCCGCAAGTTTACAATCAAAAGCAAGTTCTAATTCTCTGAGCTTATCTTTGATAGGATAATCCGAGGCATTCAGCTGGTCAGTATGCTCTTCAATAGAGTTGGTAATAGTATGCCACTTCTTAATATTTTCTATGTGGAAAAATAGATTTTGCTCGAAACTTCTAAATGCAATTGAAGTAGAAATATATTTCTTATCATCCAAATTGTAAATGTTTGCTCGGTTCTCATTAAACCCTGTAAAGTAAGTTACAAAGCTATAAAAACTACGCAGAATCAGAATCAACTCTTTTGTAGATAGAATTTCCTCAGATTCATCTCTACCTAAATCCTTTCCACTAATTAGAACTTCCCCTCTACGAATTTTCCACTCTAAGAGCTTGAGAGCTTCCGTATTGGAATTAAGTGCCTCATGCTTCTTTTTCTTAAAAGCTTTGAGTGGATCGTCCTTAAATTTTCTTATATCTTCTGCTTTTTTAAGGAAAAACTTTATATTTTTTTTATTTTCAGTAGTTTCTGCCTTATTTGTTAATTCTAAAATATCTTCATCCCAGAAACACGGCATTTCTTCACTGTAAGCAAGCAACCAATCTTGAGTCGCCGAATCAAACAATTCTTTGCAAATATTAGACATAGGTTTGCGAAAACCATCCAATGATCCAGATTCGGCAATTTTTACTAAAAGCTTATTCAGTTCAACCTTTTGTTCCTCTTTTATAGCAGCTAAGGAATCCTCAATAAAAAGTCGGTGCATCTCATTTAATAATTTCTTAGCATACTCGTAATTCTCAGCTCTCACCGCATCCTTTCCTGTAAGTTGAGCCTCACCATTCTCTTGCTTCTTTGTACCAATGATATCGCGTTTCTGTATCCATTCAGCAGTCTTGCCAACAGGCTTGAGTTCAAAACGAAGCGTCTTGCTCAAGGAGTATTGATGAGTAAAAGAATCTAAGAATTTATTCATTTTCTTTATATTTTTGGAATTAGTTTTTATTTAAATTATTCATTGAACTGCTTGAATGCTTTTGATTTCAAGTGTTCCACTGGTATTTACATGGCCAACAGTTGCCAATTCGATAAAATTTAATCTTCTCAATGTATAGCCTTTCATTGCTACTCGTGTCTGTAAATAAAGCGAGCCTTGTTCCATGCTATAATCTAGTTTTACTGCTTTTTGTGAATTCCTATCTAAGCTCTGGGCGGGGATAAACTCTATTTCTTCCTTTGAGTCCCAATCATTGTCCGGTATAGGAAAATCAAAAACTTCCATGCTTCCGGTTTCAACAATTCGACTCGGCAAAAAGTCTCGATACGCTGAATTATTAAAACACCAAGCTCTCACGTGCCAACGCAATCCATCCGAAGCAAAAGCACAAGGTGCAATTCTTCTTTTTTTGCGGGTATTCGAATGAATTGAGAAGTAATCAATCTCAATAGAATTCATCTGATACAAACACACGCTTAATGAACGAAGAACATTTAGCTCTAATTTGCGAGGCGGAATTAAAACGCTATCTACTTTAGTAGGGAAAAACTCATTTAATGCCGACCGTGGATCTACCAAAGAAACTAAAATAGGGTGAAAATCAGAACTTGGAAAATAACATTTTGCCTTAATATCATAATGCAAAGCTTTCGGATTGAGCTCATGATAGCTCTGTATATCCGCAGATGCTTGTTGCAACGAGATTTGAAAGCGATCGCATATAAACCGTCTGTTCACTCGCCCCAACCAAAGAGCACAGTTTTCAAGATACGAGAGTCTTTCCTGCACATCCCATGATTTAACATTAGAATAATTACCCATAAGACGTCAATATAAGACTAATCGTTTTTTACGTCTATATAATTCTTGAAAATAATTAGATATCATTAAAAACTCAGGTGTCTTTTTACTTACATCTTTTTCTCCTGTCATCCAGTGACGAACAAATTCAGTAAATCACTCAGAGACATATCCTCCGTTTGGTTTTTTATTTCCTTATAACTCGTAACCTAGATCAAATATGTCAGCTTTAAAATCCTCCATTCAAAATTACAGAAGCGATGCGTCTATTCCCGGAAAAAAAAGTAAACATCTTCCCTCTTTGGGTGAGATCCTATAAAAACAAGCTGACACTTTTTTTGCTTCAGATGTATCCAAGGAGGTCCAATAGGTTTTGATCTAGGGATTGAGGGCAGCAGCTTCAGTTTGGAGAAACTATAGCTCTGTAGAATATTGGAGGGTCTGCCAAGACATTTCAGCAGCAAAGGCCCTTGTAGATCTCCTCTGTGAAAAAGAGTTTTCATGAAATCAGATTTCCTCAATTCAATCGTGCATGATTCAATACATAAATCCACAAATCCTAGGCAGTTTATTTTATTGTCTAAAAATGGATCAAAGGAGACATTTTAGTGAAGGAGGCGAGGGGATCCAACGTTTTTGGAAAACGCACGTGATTGAATGCTCCTATCCTCATGACTTTCATAAATCTCCTCGACGATTTATTCCTTTGCGAAACCTAAGGACTGTTTTCATGAATATTTTCATATTGTTCATCGCCCCATATAAAAAGATTCCTATCAGGTAGAAAAACTTATGGGTCCTTTTCGGTTTCGTGATGGATGTGCCGAATTTTTCTCTGATTGTTAAATCCGAATTCTAAGAGATCAAAAAAAAGCTCCTAACGGACCGCTCTTTACTTATGCATGTCGATGACTTTTTAACCAAGCTAGGAAAAAAGTGGATTAAAATCTTCAATTATAAGAAAAATGCGCCCTCCCAATCTTCCAATTAAATTGTATTTCTAATGCTTTATCTTAGAAGGTTGAATGTCTTGAGTTTTATGATAACTCGAGCTAAGGTTACTTACTAAGATGATTCAATACAATTTCTGCTAATTTTTCTGAAATACCTGGAACTTGAGTTATTTTTGATGAGTCCGCTTTTTGAATGTTTTGAATAGACTTAAAGTGCATCAAAAGAGCTTTACGCTTGTTGGGTCCAATTCCTGGAATTTCATCCAGTAAAGATTCCTTAATTTTTTTACTTCTTAATTCTGCACTGTAACTATTCGCAAAGCGATGCGCTTCATCTCTTAATCGCTGAAGCAATCGCAATCCTTTGTCTCTCATAGACAAATTAAGCGGAGCTCTTCCATCAGAAAAAACAATTGTTTCTTCTTTTTTTGCTAAACCAATTAACATATTGGGATCTATCCCAATTCCATAGAATGCTTGCATTGAGGCACTTACTTGACCAGCCCCACCATCAATTACTATCAGATCTGGCATGGCTTTGTTTTCATTATGCAGTCTTTGATAACGACGTTCTACAACTTCCTCCATAGCTCGAAAATCATCATTGCCCTGATATCCTTTCATTTTGAATCTTCGGTAATTTTGTTTACTGGGGATCCCTTCTTTAAATTGAACCATCGATGCGACCACAAAAGTTCCAGATATGTGAGAGATGTCAAAACATTCAATATGCCTTGGCAAAACATCCATTTGCAGTGCTTTCTTCAAGGATATCATGTCCATTTCAGACTTATTTTTAGCTTGAATGGGTTCCCGCATGAAGGATCGATTTTTTACTAAACTCTCTTTGATAGCTGTAATTAAATCTCTGCTTTGAGCCGCTTTTTCAAATTCAAGATCTTCGGAATATTTGAGCATTTTGAGTTCCAATTCTTCCAACCAATCTTTGGACTGTCCTTCAAGAAATCTACAAGCTTCGTGAATCCTTGATAAGTAGATCTCTCTAGTGATTGGTAATGACTCATTGTAGATCTCTGCACGAGCATCGTCATAAAGAAGGTAGGTGTCGTCTTTTATTCTTTTTGGTTGGCTATCTCCAATCAATACTCCAAATTGTGTTCTCATTTCTGCGAGTGTTTTTTTAACAGAAATTGAATTGACGAAAGGACCGAAATATTGGGACTTGTTGTCTGTTTTTATCCTTGCTAGTGAAAATTCTGGTAAATCTCTCCTGAGGTTCAATCGGATCATTAGGAACCTTTTATCATCTCGGAGAGCAGTATTGTAATGAGGTTTGAATTCTTTGATCAACTTGCTTTCTAAAAGCAAAGCCTCAGTTTCATTATGAACGACGGTAATATCAATATCCTCAACCAGACTCATCATCAATTCTATTTTGGGACGGTCAAAAGTAAATTTTTTGGAGCTTTGAAAATAGGATCGGACTCTTTTTTTTAAATTCTTTGCTTTTCCAATATAAAGAACGGTTCCAAGTCGATCTCGCATTCTATAAACACCTGGCTTATTAGGAAGGGCTCTTAACTTAGTTTCTATATTAGGCTTATTCAAAGGTCTGAATTTAGGGATTTATCCGCATTTACAATCAATTGACAGTAGTCTATAGAAATCAATTATGCAATAGATTCCAATCAAGACCTAGAGTCGTTCTTTTTTTGTCTCTATAGTCAAATATGTCTGGAAACTGAGACAACGATTGAAACTTGAAGTCCTCATTCTAATTCCCGGCCTACAAGAAAGGATTTTTAGGGGATCCTAGGATTCAGAAAGAATCAAAATCGGCAGCAAAATACTATTTAGAATTTTGCTCAATAGTTTGAATTCACTAAATTTTGATTTCTACAGTAAAAGAAATAGTTTGATTTTAAATTTAATTTCATTCTTTTTAAAACATGTTCTCAATCAGACAACTACTCCTTTCATGGGTTTTCATAATTTCTATTGCTTTTTCAGAGGAACTTTCTGATCGCAGTCCAGTATTAAATCCATTGTCAAATTCAGAAAATTTCTCAATTTACAGTTTGGAACCCTTGGGGATTTCTGAGACTTATGTCGGGGTAGAAGAGGACAATACAAAATTTTATTCAAACATAATTGAAGTTGAAAAAGAATTCCCACCTTTAAAAAAAATAGATTTTACAAATTCCCTTCTTAGCTCGTGGAAGAACTCAAAAATTATGGATGTAAGTTCCCGCCCTTTAGGGATTGCAGTGAGTGTCAAAAAAAGGATTTTAAGTCCTTGGGCTCAATCGCTTACGTCTTACTCTCCTCGACCGTACCAATCTGGAGACTCTTTTTTGATTAGTTTACAGGCAAAATGTAATTCCAGTGCGGATGAAAGCGGGGAGGGAAAGTGTACGATTCAAATCAATGAATCCGGGATGCTTGGCAAAGGTCCCATTTTGTCAAAAAGTATCACAATAGGCAAGCGGTGGAAATTTTTTAGCATCCCTTTCTCTGCCAATAAAAATGGGAAGAATTTGAAAATTCAACTCCTTTTTGGAAATACAAAGCCTCAAGATCTTTTAATTAAGGAGATCGATTTGCTTTATTATGGAAAAAGTTTTTCGAATCAAGAGTTACCGAAAAGTAGTGCTCGCTATCAAGGAATGGAATTAGATGCTCCTTGGCGAGTGGAGGCAATCCAAAGGATTGAAAAATATCGCAAACAACATCAAGAAATTATTCTGGTGGATTCAGACGGAAATAAGATTCACGGTGCTGAATTGTCTATCCAGTTAAAAAAGCATTCTTTTGGATTTGGAACAGCAATCAATATGAGAAGAATGTTCGACAAACAAAAATTCACAGAAGAGGAATTAGAACGTTATAAATCCCTGATCACTCAGTCATTCAACAAAGTTGTCTTTGAAAATGGGCTTAAATGGAAACTTTACCAATACTTCAAAGAGTTCGTTCCCCCTGCGGTTGCATGGGTAGAGGAAAACAATCTAACTCTTCGAGGTCATACTTTAATTTGGCCTGGTTGGGTAAAAAGTCCCAAATATTTGCCAAAATTAAGCAAGGATAAAGTGGCTTTTAGAAAAGCAATTCTAGATCGAGTGAGTGATTTTTCAAATCGATGGACAGAACAAATTAGTGAATGGGATGTTCTCAACGAACCTTTTTCGAATACGGACTTTATGGATGTTCTTGGTAAGGAGATCGTTTTGGATATTTTTAGAGAGTCCGAACGAGTCAATCCGGGAGTTATAAAATATATCAATGATTTTGGCATTTTAGCTGGGAATCACAACGATCATCAGGACAATTATTACAATTGGATTCAATACTTACATGACAATCAAGCTCCTTTAGATGGTATTGGATTCCAAGGTCATTTTCGATCAGCGATTCCATTAGAGGAGGTCTGGAATCGTATTGAGAGATTCAACGTATTTGGTTATGATTTGCAAATCACTGAATATGACTTTGATGAGAGCGACGAAATCTTGCAAGCCACTTATACTCGTGACTTGATGACCTTAATATTCAGTCACCCAAAAATGATGGGATTTATTTGTTGGACTTTATTTAATGATGAACAACGGATCAATCAATCCTTGCATAGAGCTGATTGGGCTCCTAAAAAAATGATGCAGGTCTGGGATTATTTGATTCAAAAAGTTTGGCATACTGAAGAAAGTTTGATTACCAATAAAGCGGGTGCTGTAAAATTTCACGGTTTTAAAGGGGATTATGAAATTTTAGTCGAATTCAATGGAAAAAAATCGACGGAACAGATGACATTCAATGAAAGTGGTTCTACTAAGATTGTTTGGAATTAAAATATGCACCCTGGTCAATAATGACTTTATGAGATAGAATCAATTGAAGCAATAAACTCATAAGATTTCATTCTCAAGATTTAGAGTTTGAAGATCTATTGTGTTTTTTGAAGTGAGAAATGAATCTCAACAATTTGAGACCCGGGAATTTCAATCCCATTCTTTTTAGCTGGATTAAAATTCCATCGATTCAAGATTGTTTTTTGAGCCTCATTGTCCAGCAAAGGATATCCAGAAGAACTTATAATTTTTACTTTTTGAGGCTTTCCTGATGCATCTATTGCTACAAAAAGCTTCACACTTCCTTCTTGACCGAAGCGTTCAGAAATTCTTGGATATTTTGGGGCTGGACTTATTATGATGTAGGGTTCGTGAACATTTTGGGCTTTGTCAAGCTTCTCTAGGAGAAGCGGATTCTTGTCATGAATGGGATGGGTTTCCTCAATTTTTATTTTATTTTCCCTCGTGTTATGCTTAGTTTCTTCAATGGATAAAGGGAAAGGAGACGCTTGCTCTTTTTTGAGAGTGCTCTCTGTTTTACCTTGGATTGCCTCCTTTATTTCTTGGATTAAAGATGGATTTTCAATGGGTTCTTGATACTTCGTTTCTTCCGGTTCCTTAGAGCTTAAAATGGAAATAGGAGAGGGATTTAAACTTGTCGGAATGGAATTTGTGAAGTGTGAGATCGTTGAAAAGGTGCAACGAATTGATTGAGTACCTGGCTCTAAATGTACTCTAGGCTTTGACCAATCCGAGAGAGCAAAGTTATTGAGGATTAGAAGGTGCACGATTGTTGACAAAGCCAAGCTCAGAATTAAAAGCTTAGACACAGATCAATCGTCCTCATGGAGAAAGTTGATTTGATTCGCTCCAGCGTCTCTTATCCTCTTCATAATATTGAGTATTTTTGAGTATTTGATTTCGCTGTCTGCGTTTAAATGTACGGTATTTTCCTCTTCCAAAGCCAGCTCTTTTTTTAAAGCGCTTTCAAAAAGAGTTTCAACAAATTGATGATTGATATAAAGATCCCCATTTAAATTTAAGCTAACAGTAATTTTTGGGGCTTCGTAAGAATCGCTCTTTTGGTCAATATGAGGCAGATTGATTTCCATATTAGGAAGCGAGAAGCTCGAGGTAAGCATAAAGAATACAAGCAATTGAAACAAAACATCAATAAGTGGAGTCAACTCAATTCCACTCTTGTCCTCTTTTAGGTTTATTTCAAATTTCATCAACAAATGAAGGTTTATTTATCCCTTTATATCTGCCATCGTTTTTTTAATCCAAACGCTGGTTCGGCTCATTTCCAAAGCTAATTTCTTAGACCTGTTTTTAAAGAATTGATAGCTCAGGAGGCTGGGTATTCCAACTGTCAAACCAGCGACGGTTGTCAATAAAGCCTCCCAGATCCCACCCGCCAAATCTTGAGGCTGGACAGTCCCCATTGTCTCAATTTGGTAGAATGCAGATACAAGACCCAGCACAGTCCCAAGCAAACCAAGTAGAGGTGCAGTCTGGGCAATGGTTGATAAGGTTGGTAGTTTTGCTGTTAATTGGGCTAATTGTTGACGACCTTCTTCTTCCACAATTTCACAATGCAACTCTTTAGGAAGGTGAATATTTTTAATTTGCACGTGAGCCACTTTTGCCAATGGGCTGTTCATTTGCTTTAACTTGTCAAAAGCATAGATAGAACTTCTGGAAAGATGTTCCGATACAAGTTGTTCTACCTTTTTACTTTGAGCCCTATGAACAAAAAAGAAAAGGGATCGCTCTAAAAATAAGGAGAACGCAATTACAGAAAATAAAATTAAGGGAAATCCTGTAATGCCAAGTCTAGTAATTATTTCTATTATTTCCATAATTGATAATGAGAACTAATCTCAATAAAATACTTGAAAATTTTATTCAAAGTCAATCTAATAGGAGCCCATTGTGTAAGATGAACTCATTGGATGATAAATTTGATTTCCTGAAGCTTGAATCAATCTTTCTTTTTGGATCATTCAATTCAACCAATTATTCATCTTTCATCCATCCAAGGAATCAAAGGCGAAAGCAAAAAAAGACCGGATTTTCATGCTTAAGAAAACTTCACCTTTTTTAAAAGTGCCTTGAATCCCCGCTTTTATTTCCACCAAACAATTCTTTAAAAATTGAGCTTAATAGGGACCCAAACCATGAACAGATTGCCAAATTTAATAGGTATTTTAATGTTTTTTGCAACTGCTTTAATAGGCAGGGATCTGAAGTATGATTTATCTCGTTTAGTCACTATTGGAGGTCCTGTAACAGAGACCGTTTTTGCTCTTGGAATGGGCAAGCATGTGATTGCGAAAGATCAATCCAGTATCTATCCGCCTGATTTATTAGTAGGACTGGAAGATGTGGGATATATTAGGTCTATCAATGCTGAGGGGGTTTTGTCCATAAATCCATCCCTGATCTTAACCACTAAAAGTTTAGGGCCCAAAGTTGCTGCAAAACAATTACTCAACAGTGGAGTACCAATTCATCAAACAGAGAAGATGATAGACCTTGAAAGCACAATTGAGAGCATTCGGGTTATTGGAGAAATTCTTGACCAAAGAGATCGCTCTGAAAACTTGATCGAAGAGATTCAAATGAATATTGATCAGGCAAAGTCTTTGTATGCAAATAAGAAGAAACCAAGTGTATTGTTCTTGATGAATCATGGAGGGAATACACAAGCTGCAGGAAAAGGAACTAAAGGGCATGGAATCCTGACACTCTCAGGAGGAGAAAATATGTTTTCTGATTTCCGCGGCTACAAGCCGGTTTCTAAAGAGGCATTGTTGACGACTTATCCAGATGTTATTCTGGTGGCTACAATGAATCCTCATTTAGCTGGAAACAATTCCAAAGAGATTCTTGAAAAGATCAATCTTGGGATTTTAGCTGATTTGCCAGATCTCCGAGTTTATGCAATTGAGATGAGTTATTATATGAGTTTTGGACCCAGAACCGGACAAGCAGTCTTGGATCTGACTCAAAAACTGTTTCCAAAACAGAGCCTTTAGAAACCATTTGTCTCAATAGCTAGGATGTATTCTAAATGAATCGAGGAATTATATTATTACCCCTTTTAGGGATTCTTCTTCTATTTTCAATTCTTTGCGGATGTTCTTTTGGGCCAATGAAAATATCTTTAGCCAGTACTATCCATTCTTTTTTAGAACCCCTTGAGATTTCATATATGGATTCATTGCCTACAAAGATTGAATCCATGGTCATTTGGGACATTCGTTTTCCAAGAGTTCTTCTAGGGGTCCTTGTGGGATCCTCTCTTGCTGTTGCCGGTGCATTGATGCAAGGTCTTTTTAGAAACCCCTTAGCGGATCCTGGAATTATTGGGGTTACAAGTGGCGGAGCTGTTGGAGCCTCTATTATGATCGTTTTGGGAAGTATGATCGTTGGAGATGAATTCGTTGATACGTTGGGAGCTTTTGCGATTCCTTTAGCCGCTATTACCGGTGCTTTTATGGTAACTCTTTTAATCTATCGACTGTCACTGATCGGAGAACATGTCGATATTGTTTCCATGCTTTTAATTGGGATTGCAATCAATGCTTTGGCAGGTGCATTGATCGGAATTATTGTTTTTATGGCAACCGATGAAGAGGTTCGAACATTGACTTTCTGGGGATTGGGAAGTTTGGCAAGAGGGGACTGGCACATGCTATCCTGTGCGGCTCCATTTTTTGTAATCCCCTTATTGTTTGTATCTATTTTTTCTAAGAGTTTGAATGCATTATTACTGGGAGAAGAGGAGGCGATGCACTTGGGAATTGAAGTATCAAAATTAAAGAAAATCCTTATTTTAACCACTGCCTCTTTAGTAGGTGCGGCTGTTTCCCTTACAGGATCTATTGGCTTTATAGCCCTTGTAGTTCCTCACATCATTAGAAGTATAGCAACTTCCGATCATCGCTTACTTTTACCCGCTGCAGGATTATTAGGTGCAAGTTTACTTGTACTCTCGGACATTGTAGCAAGGACTTTGGTTTCACCTGCTGAGTTGCCAATTGGGATTTTAACCGCTTTGTTAGGAGCTCCTGTTTTTCTCTCATTGTTAATAAGACGCAAGCGTCAAATCTTTGTATGATTTCTGCTGAAAACATAGAGGTTATACGCGGAGAGAAAGAGATCTTAAAAGAGGTTTCTTTTACTGCAAAACAAGGCGAACTCTCTGTCATTTTAGGACCCAATGGAGCTGGAAAAAGCACCCTATTGAGGGCTTTGTGTGGCTCTCTAAAAATCAATGATGGAAGCATTCAAATCAATGGGAGCAACATGGACACTTTTTCCCTATCCGAATTAGCTAAGATTCGTGCGGTTATGTTACAAGAGTCACAGCTTACATTTTCTTTCTCTGTCTATGAAGTTGTTTTGTTAGGTCGCACCCCTCACATGCGCGGTCGTCCTAATAAATTGGATCGAGAAATTGCTGAAAAAGCCCTGCAAGCCTCTGATATGATTCATTTTAAAGACCGACTGTACTACACTCTTTCAGGCGGTGAAAAGCAGCGCGTTCAATTTTCAAGAGCCTTAGCCCAAATTTGGGAGAGAACAGAATCTGAGGATCCTGGTTTTTTATTTTTAGATGAACCGGTGTCTTCTCTAGATTTGAAGCACCAGCATACCACTTTGGAATTAGCAAAAAAATTGAGCCGGAAAAACATAGCTGTAATCGCAATTTTACATGATTTGAATTTGGCCCTTCGCTATGGGGATCAAGCATCCCTAATGAAAGATGGCCGAGTTTTTAAAAACGGAAAGATTCAAGAGGTTTTGCAAGAAAAATGGATTCAAAAGGTTTTTGAAGTTCGAGCCAAGAGAGTTCAAGTGAATGAAAAATTTTGTCAAATAGTGACCGAATTATAAAAATCCGGTGGATAACAAGTTTTATTGGGAAGTTTGTTCCAAGAACAAGCTTTTCACTAATGAATCAACAAACAAAAAAGTCATAAAATGAAAATTAGAAAATTAAGATTAAAGCTGCTTGGGTTTATTTTATACTTGGTTGCGATCTCTTTTGGATCCGCCCAAAGTCAGGAAAAAATAGGAAAAGCAGATATTGAGGTCACAGTTGTGGCAACGCGGAAACCGCAAGCAGTTTTAGAAACTGCTGGATCGACTTCTGCAATTACCAATCGGGCAATGTTAGAGAGAGGAAATCTGTCCTTAGGCGACGCACTTAAATATGAATCTGGGGTTACGGTTCCATTTGATTTTGTTGGGGGTTCCGGTTTTGTTCCCTATCTTGGTGGTGGAGATCAAGGAATTAATATAAGAGGTCTTGATGGAAATAGAATCCTGTTGTCCCTCGATGGGATTCGTCAACCAGAAGATTTTGTTGCACAAGCATTTTTAGGGCAAGGAGGACCAGGAAGAATCTACTTTGATCCTGCAGTCTTGTCTCAATTAGAAATTCATAAATCTTCCACCTCCAGTTTATATGGAAGCGATGCAATGGGAGGAACGGTAGCTGTTCAAACAGTAAATCCAGAAAGTATTTTAGGAGCGGATTACCAAGGGAAATCCGCTAAAAATTCATTCACTTATTCTAGTGTAAACAACAGTTTTAACAACCGATTTGTGGGGGCTTTCGGTAATGGAATGTGGGGATCCAGTGTTGTTTATTCTTTCAGAACGGGCAATGAACGGGAAAACAACGGCGACAATGCTCCCAATCCAGAGGGTTTTTCAAGTCATGCCCTGGTTTCCAAACTTGTATACAAAGAAAAAGAATGGTCTCTCTCAGGAACCTTGGATGTTTATGACAAAGAAAACACCATTGAGGGCAATAGTTCTGAGGGAAGTCTTTTCAATGGACAAATCATCAATTCTGTAATTCGAAATATTGAAAACAAGGAGCGCAATCGAACTTCTCTAGAGCTAGATCTCCAACCTCTGGATGCTCCCAAAATTTATGATCGCTTGAAGTCCCAGATTTATTATCAAAACTCTGAGGCTTCTACTGAAAGTCTTCAACAAGGAACCGCTTTTTTTGCACCCAGAGATCGATTGAATGAAATCAATTATAGAACTAAAATCTATGGCCTCGATGTGCAGGCCGACAAGCTTTTAGAAACCTCAGGTATCTATCATGCTATGACATATGGAGGGGATTATTCCTTTTCAGATGTGAAGAGTTCATTCTTGAGAACGGAACGAGCCGGGGCCCCAACCACCTCTGACAGAATTGGCATGGCTCCCTCCGAAGTGGTTCGATTGGGAACTTTTTTTCAAAATGAAATTAGTTTTGGCACTGAAAATCAATGGATTTTGACTCCTGCACTTCGATTGGATTATTACGAGATCTCTCCAGAAAATACAGAGGCATTTTTAGCTCGAACCGTTCGTCCTGATAATGGAGCGTCTGTTAAAGCAGTGGACTACGACAACTTATCACTGGCTCCAAGTCTATCCATCTTAAATCAATTGAATGAGAATTGGAACCTATATGGACTTTATTCAAGAGGCATAAGGAATCCATCTGCTGAGGAAATGGCAGGTGTCTTTACTCATGGAACAGATTTTATTGTAGTTCCAAACTCTGATTTAACAGAAGAGACTTCGGATAGTTTTGAATTGGGCTTGCAAAGAAATAACAACAACTTTTCATTCCAGATTGCAGGTTTTTACAATTTGTATGATGACTTTTTGGAAAGTAATGTTCTTATACAAGACAATCCAGTCACAGATGTCTATACGACTAAAAATCGCAAAGAAGTGGAAATCTATGGAATCGAGACCAAACTCGATTGGTATATTGGCAATGGATTCTCAAGTGGATGGTCTTTGACTGTGCAAGAGGGAGATCAAAAAAGATTGGATGCAAACGGCAACGAAATCGAGGTTCCGCTGAATTCAATCAATCCGCTAAAAATGGTCAGTTATTTAGGGTATGATTCCAAAAATGATTGGGGTTTGAAAGCATATGGAACCTATGTAGCAGACAAAGATTCTTCTGACATAGATACTACAGACACCTCGCTCAATCCCACAGAAAGCTATTTTGTGATTGATTTGAATGCTTATTATAAACTAAACGAACTAGCCAAAATCCGGGTGGGTGTTCACAATCTTCTAGATGAAGCTTATACGAGTTGGTCTTCAGGTGGGAGAGGGGCTGGACATGGTTCCAGTTCTGTATCGGATCGAAGCACTCAACCAGGGTTGAATGGATTTGTATCTTTAGATCTTTCGTTTTAAACCGAAACATTCAGGAACAAGTAATAAGAATTCCATTACAGATGCTTGAAAAGAATTAGAGAATTTGAAGGAACCCCGATGGTTTTCCAGACAAATTCTCTAATTCATTGTCCTTTTTGATAAACGTAAAATCCGTTTTCAGTAAGGAGCCCCATTTATATTCGTTTTTTCTAGTATTTTTTTACTCCTCGGATTTAAGAATGGGCCCAGTTTTGTAAATCCAAAACTCCCGCAATCGTTCGCCACTAAAGCCCCCCCATCTTTTGTTAGACATAAATCTTCTCCTGCCCAATCTCCATCAGGAATTCCGTAGATGCCTTCCCACTCCAGATCCCCATCAGAATTTGTCTTAATAAGGTAGATTTTCCACTCTCCAGAGGGCCCCGAGGGATGACCCCGGACCTCATACCTATTAGTCTCATCTCCAGTTCCAGCAACAATCACCCATCCACCATCCAAACTTGCTCTTGCCCCCCAAACTTCGTCATGGATCCATTTACCATCATACCCTCTAGGCTGACCAAAATATCGAGTCCACAAGACTTTTCCAAGAGGGTCCAGCTTGATGACTTCTATATCCCAGTTTTGACTAAGAGGACTCATTCGGGTATGACCCGCCAAGATCATATTGCCTTTGCTGTCCATATCAAAACCCCAGTAAACAGTGTTGAAAGCCCTCGACCAAAGAATCTTCCCTTTAAAATCAGTTTTCAACAGGTTGAATTCTTGATTTCCCTCTGAATGAGGATGACCTGAGAGCATATACCCACTTGGAATCGTTCGAACTCTATAACCCGAACTCATATAAGATGATAGGTCTTGCTTCCACTGCATCCTTCCCTGTTCGTCTGTTTTGATCAATAATCCTTCCCCCCAATTCAGAAAAGTGTTTTCAGCAAGTCCATTCTTATATCCAGTGACAATGAAGCCTCCATCTGGAGTTGCGTCAAGCCCCTCAAAAGCATCTTCTGATCCAAGATCCCATGTTTTCTGCCATAGGACTTTTCCACTCTCTGCATTCAGCTTAATTAAAGCAGCATTATAGTTTAAGCATCCAGCTAGAGCATAATTTCCATCAAAGGTTTGAATGGCACAATTTCCCAAATTATATCCAGGAGTTCCAAACTCTTTTTCCCACAATAAATTTCCCTTTGAATCCGTCTTCACAACAAAAATTTTAGCCGTCAAATCATCAATAAATCCAGTTTCACCAACCATCAGGAAGCCTTCATCACTCGTTTTAATTACATAATGAGGATGGCTTTCATCCCCACTTCCATTGTATTCCCTGTGCCATTGAACTTTAGGAGCCTTAGATATAACTAGATCCCCAAACAACTCTAGAAAAATAAAAAAGGATACTATGGGTAAGTAAATGAGTAATTTAATCAACTGAGAAAATAGGGATTTTGTCACGATGAGAATAAGAAACAATTCGACCTTTCATTCTTAATATGCAATTAAAGCCATAAAAGTAAACTTCGTATTGCAGCAGAAAATTGAAATAAAAAATGTTGTACTTGAGTTTAGGGCTAATGATTTAACCCATCCAAAAGAATGTTCGTTGGCTCAAAATTTTACTGCCTACGAACTTATAAACAAAGTCGGTAAATACAAACCTACAAAAAGAGCTATATAAATCCCCCATTTCGCTAAATTCTCGTTTTCTTTAATAACACCAACAGTCGCTAATATTAAACTGGGAAAGGATAAAAACGTGAGAAAAATCATTATTTTAGAAGAAACAAATATATGAAAAAACAAAGCGGTTAGAGAAAGAAATGCCAAACTAAAACCAATCGTTGAAAATGGATATTTGTAACTGTATTTAATTAATTTATTACTCAATGAAAAAATAGAATTTGAATTAGATCCTAGAACTGAAAAACAATTGATTTTAAGAATAATGAATAGAAAGGTGGAAGCAATCATTGAAGATAAAAAACAGATTGTATCCAAGAGCTTTATTGGACACTGCTTTTTCTAAACTTTATTTCGATCTATAAATTTCTTCTCACAAAGAGGTTGGAACTTGAAGCCCTTATTTTATCCTTTTAAGGATTTCTAGTCCTCTAACAGAAATGTATTCTTTCTTTTGATTTTTTTGTTCCATTGAATGTTGGCTGACAATTAAGAAAAGCTGGACTGCTTTCAGCAATCTCAATCGAATGGAACCCAATTTCGTTTTATTGTTGCATCACCAACAACCTCAAAGCCAACCCTAAAAATAGCAATCCTGTAATTCTCCTAACAATCAATGGATGTTTATGATGTCTCCGCAGGAATTGCACTAAATATCCTGCAATGATCCCAAAGGCACAAAACACGACAAAAGTAACAAATATAAAGATCGCACCCAGTTGAAAAACCTGTTGTGTAAGCAAATCCTTATCCTCACTAATAAATTGAGGCAAAAAAGCTAAAAAGAACAAAGATACCTTTGGATTGGTAACATTCATAATGATTCCTCGACAATACAACTTGGATAGCTTGATCTGAACTTTACTCTCAATCTCGAACTCTTCAGATCGGAACGCTTTCCACGCAAGGTATAATAAGTATCCAGCCCCAGCGAACTTTAAGAAATGGAACGCAAATTCAGAAGAATGGAAAATTGCGGCAATTCCCATAGAAATTAAAGAGGTGTGAAAAATCAATCCAGTACAAAGCCCTAAAGTCACCAAAATTGCAGCTTTTCTGCCGTGAATTACTGATTGAGCTAAAACGAAAATATTGTCTGGGCCCGGCGCAATACAAAGAAAAAATGAAGCCATTCCAAAAGTGAGTGCCGTCTCTAAAGATAACATTGTTTATTACAAGACGATGAGTCTAGAAGCAGAATTAACAAAAATAAGTAGAGGAAATGAATTGGATAATTAAAATTTGACCATGGTTTCGATTAAAAAATTTAGCAACCGTAATTTTCTATTTCTCATTAAATCCGGTATAAATCAAATAAAATGAGATGGGTTCCGGGTAGGGCAATGGCTTCTATAAAAGGCTTTTTTTATTCTGTTTCCTTTTTTCTTTTGCTTATATCGATAAAACAGGTTCTTGAAAATCGATCTCCTAAAGACTGAGTTTTCCATTTACGATAATTAGTGAATGACCTGTAAAATAAACCTAAAACAACGGCCAATAATAAAGTGAGAGAAAGGGCTTCGTTGAGGATTTGAAGACTTACTGAGAAGAAAATAATTGCAACAATTGGGTCCAGGTATAAAAATCAGAAATATACGGATGAAAACCACGAAAATCCTCCGAATGATATGAGCTAGTGACAAGGCACCGTTTTCTTCACTCCTCAATCGAATATTCGTTAAGTGTTGACCAATAGTACCCACTAAGAATCTTTGATTCATAATTAGGCAAGTTTAAACTACTCCAAGGTAATGGAAATAAGGATTCTCATTACCTTGGAGTAAGCATAGGATCCACTTTGGAAATCCATCTATTGTCAAAATCAATGTAGATGGTAATAGAATCTGATTTTGTTTGAATGTGACTGATTTTAGCTGCGCTCACCCAAAATCCATTCAAACCATGGAATTCAATATTTAGTCAATTCTTATTTAAAAAGTATACTTATTTTGAACTAGAACAAAGATAAGAAAATTCAATTGAAAGAGACTAGCTGAATGGGTCCATGGTCATCACAATGGTCTCCATGGGGATGATGAAGGCGTCCTTCTACAATATAATCTATATGGTCGCCATGAGGAATGGCTTCATGACCGCATCCTGGTCCATGAACATGTCCTGTTTCATGACATTGGCATTGGGGATCGGGTGTGCAGACATCTGGGTTGATATCCGTCACTTCAATCACATGTTCCTCCACCTGATTTTCTCCGCATGGATGATGAAGGTGACCATCGTGAAGGTAATCAATGTGGCCGTTGTGTTGGATAGCCGTGTGTCCACAATCTTTACCATGTTTGTGTGTGTGGGTTTCATGTTTAGAATCATTCATAGGAGCCCGTGTTTTGATTTAAATCATTAACATAGATCTATTTAAAGAATAAACAAATTTTATTTTCATAAATTTTAGTTTGTTTTCCACTTGAGCATAATGGCCCTTTTAAAAATAGAATCTCTAATAAAATAGATTTTTCTTTTCATTACGAAAGAAACCTTTATTTTGGATTTAATTCTGTATGTTTTATTAATCCACACGAACCCCTGGATCCCTTTTATGAATGTTTTAATTTGGAATGAGTTTCGGCATGAAAAGCGTGCTAATAGCAAACCCAAGGAAATTTATCCTGATGGAATACACACCGTGATTGCTGGATTTCTTGAAAAAAATGGGATGGAGGTTCGAACAGTCACCCTGGATGATTTTGAGCACGGATGCAGTGTTGAAAACCTAGAATGGGCTGATGTTCTCATTTGGTGGGGACACATGGCTCATGGAGAAGTTCAAAACGAGATTGTTGAAAGAATCCATAAATACATTTTAAGGGGTTTAGGATTGGTTGCTTTGCATTCTGCTCATTTTGCGAAAATCTTTATCAAAACTTTAGGAACTGGTTGCACGCTTTCATGGAGGGAGGCTGGAGAAAAAGAAAGACTTTGGAACGTAAATCCCTCTCATCCAATCTCTCAAGGTTTAGGCTCTTATATTGAGTTGCAAAATACAGAGATGTATGGAGAACCTTTTGATATTCCTGAGCCAGACGAGCTTGTTTTTATTTCTTGGTTTGAGGGCGGTGAAGTCTTTCGAAGCGGAGCTTGTTGGAGACGAGGCAGAGGGAAGATTTTTTACTTCCGCCCAGGCCACGAGACCTACCCGATCTATTACGATTTAAATGTGCAAAAAGTCATCAGTAACGGAGTTCATTGGGCCAAGAGTTTTAAATCAGACAGCGATGCCAGTTGTCCTAATATTCCTGAAAGCATAGAAACTATAGGAGTTGATAAATGATTCGAGTGGGTATTGTTGGAACAGGCATGATGGCCAATCAACATGCAATCATGATGGGAAAAATTCGGGGAGTCGCATTGTATTGTGCTTTTGATTTGAACCTCGAGTCGTTGGATCTTTTTTGTGCGAAACACAGTATTAATAAAACCTTCCAAACTTTGGATGAAATGTTAGCAGATCCGAGTTTAGATGCGATATGCAATGTAACCCCAGATCGATTTCACAAAGAAATTTCTATTCAGGCACTAAAAGCAGGGAAGCATGTTTTTTGCGAAAAGCCATTGGCTGAGAATTATCAAGATGCTCTAGAGATGGCTGAGGTAGCTAAAGAGAGTGGATTGATAAATATGGTGAATCTTTCTTATCGAGCCGCACCCGTTGTTCAAAAAGCTAAAAAATTGATTGAATCTGGAAAAATTGGTGAAGTACGTCACGTGGATGCCTCCTACCTACAATCTTGGTGTAACAATTTTTCTTGGGGGGGATGGCATGACAATCCTGCTTGGCTTTGGCGAATGTCAACGGCTCATGGTAGCAAAGGGGTTTTGGGAGATGTCGGTGTTCATATTATTGATTTCGCCTCCTATCCAGTTGGTAAAATTGAGACTGTTCAAGCAAATTTAACTCATTTTCCCAAAGGAGAAAATGGAAAATGGAAGGAGTATACTTTGGATGCAAATGACTCTGCCCTGCTCACCGTTGAATTTGAGAACGGTGCTATGGGAACCATCCAATCCACTCGATGGGCCTCTGGTCATGCGAATACTGTTAAAGTCAGTATCTATGGTACAAAGGGAGGTATTGAGATTGATTTATCAAAGTCTATGGATGAATTGCAACTCTGCTCTGGAGACAAAGCATTGATCAATCACACTTGGAAATCAATCAAAGCTCCAAAATCTCTCAACAATTTCAAACGTTTTATTAAGGGAATTCAAACGGGTGTTCAGGATTCTTCTGATTTTAAAAGAGGAGCTGAAATCCAAAAGATTATTGATGCCTCTATTGAATCCAATGAACAAGGGAGGAAAGTCGCTCTAGATCTTTGTGATTGAGATCGATTGACAGCGCATGGCTCAAGGCTCGTCAAAAGAGCGAAGGCGGAATTGAAAAAGAGGCTTCCTAAGAAATATGCGCCGCACTTGGATGCCACCAGAAAAGAATAAAATGAAGCCGCTATTCTTGATCTTTTGAAATTATGGATCTAAATTAAATACTTCCTCAAAGAAGTACCATGCAATCTATTTTCACAATTTTATTCGCCCTCCTTCTGCTTTGTCCTGTTTTCGGCAAAGACAAACCGCCAAACGTCGTGACCCTACTCGTTGACGATCTCGGATACCGCGACCTCGCCTGTTACGGAGGTCCAGTCAAGACCCCCACGCTGGACAAGTTGGCTGCAGATGGCGTTCGCTTCACTGACTTTCACTCCGGTGCTCCGGTTTGCTCCCCATCGCGAGCCACTTTTCTCACTGGCCGCAACCACATCCGTGCGGGAGTTTATTCTGTCCTCAATGAAAAGCGCCACAAAATGCATCTACTTCGAAGTGAAAGAACGATCGCCGAAGTTCTTAAGGACCAGGGCTACAGAACCGCTCACTTTGGTAAATGGCATCTTGGCATGCCGACTCACAATCGTGACAACCCCACTCCGAGCGAGCATGGATTTGACTACTGGTTCGCCTTGGTCAATGGAGCTCATCCCAGTCATAAAGATCCCACTAACTTTCTGCGCAACGGCACATCCGTTGGGCCCATGAATGGCTACTCTTGCCAGCTTGTCGTTGAAGAAGCCATTGATTGGATCGATAAAAGTGACACCGACGTTCCCTTTTTCATCAATATCTGGTTCAATGAACCTCACGCCGTCCTTGCAGCTCCAGAAAAAATCGTCTTGAAGTATGGTGCACTCAACGATCAGGCTGCGATCTACAACGGGACTATTGACAATACGGACCGTGCGATCGCGAGGCTGATTGCTAAGCTAGAAGCACTCGGTGAACTTGATAACACAATCATTCATTTCTCCTCTGACAATGGCAGCTATCGACAGGAGCGAAGCGGGGAACTGCGTGGTAAAAAAGGATCTCATCATGAAGGCGGCCACCGGGTGCCGGGCATTTTCTTCTGGAAATCAAAGATCCTCGGCAATCAAGTTGAGAAAGAGCCTGCAGGAGCCGTTGATCTGCTTCCGACCCTTTGTGGGCTTCTTGACATCGAGAAACCTAAGAACGTCTTCCTTGATGGTTCGGACCTGACTCCTTTGCTCACCGCCACAGGAACTTTTGAACGTCATCAGCCCCTTTTTTGGATGAACGAAAAAAAAATAACACTTCGCATGGGGAACTACACTCTTTTGGCAACAAGCAACGTTCGACTCCCATTTGACAATGCTAATGCGAACCGCTTGCTGAAGCAGACAAAATTAGCCCTCGGAGACGACCTTCAGAAGGAGTTAGGCGGATTGGATCTTCGTTCCCGCATGTTCAACGGACAATTTACCAATCCCGAAGCCAACCACCTGCGCGATGAATTTCGGTCCTTGTTTTACTTCAATGAAGCTTCGATCCCACTTATGAAAAAGGGAGGCATCGATCGGGTTGAGCTGTTTGACCTCTCGAAGGATCTCGGTCAGCAAAACGACATTACAAAAGAGCACCCTAAACTCATTGCAAAAATGAAAAAGCAGGCCAACCAAATCTACAAAAGTGTCATGACTGATGGACCAGAATATGTCACTTCTGAGGAACAGACAGTTGCGAAAGGCCCCCGAGAAACCCAATCGCCACGGTCTAAGGATTGGTTTCTCCAAAAGTGGGACTCCCTACATCTGAAAGAGTCCCAAGAAAAGAAACCGAAGCTTTCTGCCACTAAAGAACCCGACACTGATATTCCTAAGCTCCTTGCTCGCATCGACAAAAACTCCCTTCCAGAGGACTACCAAGGAAAAAGTCACCAGGCCTACGTCGAAAAGGTCATGGCCAGTATCAAACCTGAACAGCGTGCCCGGGTCAGACAACTCTGGAAAGCAAAACGTCGCCTTGAATCCGACATGGCCAATCCGGGAGCCTCTTTCGTGAAAATTCTCAATTACATCTCCGAAGTTGAATAAGAAAAAGAAAACGAAGCAAATACCATAAAAACGATCCTCACTTTTTATGCTTTTTAAGGAAGACTGCGTTTACTGCAGCTGAAAAAATGCAGTTGAAGCCAAATGTTTTCATTTTGCGAGTCGTTCATAGTTAAGATCTCTGCTTTTATTGCGGGCCAGTAAAGAACCCGCGTTTTAAAATCTGTCTACTTGTTCGAGAAGGGATGTTCGCAGAATTTTTGCATAAGCTTGTTCATGGATTAATGAGTTCTACTTTTTGCAATTTTGTGATTTACTGGGTCTCTATCAGGTCTATGAAAAACTCAAACAACATCCTTATCCCAGATAAATGGCAGCAAGAGGCTATCCAGTTGCTTAAAATGGGAAAAGATGTCGTTCTTCATGCGCCTACAGGAGCGGGAAAAACATTTATTTTTGAATGGTTGGTTGAAAACAGAATCCTCAAAGGAAAAGCCATTTTTACAGTCCCTACTCGGGCTTTAGCCAATGATAAACTCTATGAATGGCAAAAAAGAAATTGGAATGTAGGGCTCTGCACAGGAGATGTTTCTGTGAACCTTGAAGCTCCTGTATTAGTAGCTACTTTGGAGACCCAAAAAAGAAATCTTTTGGAAGGAAGAGGGCCCAACTTATTGGTGATTGATGAATATCAGATGCTCAACGATTCCAACCGAGGTTTGAATTATGAGCTTGCAATTGCAGCGGCACCTAGGACAACTCAATTGCTCTTGATGAGCGGCAGTGTTGGAAATCCAAAAGACATTCAAGGGTGGTTGCAAAAAAACGGTAGAGATGCAGGCATCGTTCTACACCACGAGAGACCAGTTCCGCAAGAGGAAGTTCAGTTAGAAGCCCTCAAGGGATCGGTGCCTAAAAATGTTCGAAATTATTGGGTAAAATCACTTATTAAGGCTCTTAAAAATGATTTGGGACCCATTCTGGTTTTTGCTCCTAAACGTCATGTCAGTGAGCAGCTTGCAAAGGAATTAGAGGAAGCTTTGAATCCCTCTGTCCCCCTAGTTCTAAAGCCCGAACATAAAAAAATGGCTAGGCATGGACTTTCAAGCATGTTAAAAAAACGTGTTGCCTATCACCACAGTGGATTGAATTATCTACAAAGAGCCAGACTGATTGAACCGCTCGCTAAAAAAGGGGAACTTCAAGTTGTAGTCGCTACTACAGGATTGGGTGCTGGGATTAATTTTTCCATGAGGTCTGTTCTCATTATTGATCGTGAATATCGACAGGGAGAATACCATCACAATCTCCGGCCGGATGAGTTGCTTCAGATGTTTGGTCGTGCCGGAAGACGTGGTTTTGATGATAAAGGATACATCCTAACCTCTCCAGGAAAACCTTCATTGAGAGAAGGCAGGCCCATTAAGCTGATCGGTCAAAATCAAATTGATTGGCCTTCTTTCATTCATCTGCTTCAAAGAGCGAAAGAGAGCCACTTAGATCCCGTTCAATCCCTCCGAGATCTCATTCATAAGTTATACTCAGACCAAATGAAACCGATTGGACTTGGAGCATTCCTAAAGTTGAATAGAGCAGAAAAATTAGCTTTGCAGCCCAAACAAATTTTAAAAAAATCCGACTTAAGCTCCAACAATGAAGTTTTGGAAATTCTCAACTCCAATGGGGTCTGGGAAAGGAAAAAGGGACCGACGCAAACCACCGCTGGATCTGCATTTATTTACCACGAGGACAAATATATTCCAGCGCTTCAAATTCCAAAGATTTTAAAAGATTTAAGAATAGGCAATCTTTGTAAATTTAAAAATAATAAAGTTCAGCTTTATGGCCGTGAAATTCCACTCGCTAAATTTCCAGAGGAGTCTAATGAGGACTCTATTTTTCTAACAAAATGGTTTTATCAAAATTTAAAAAAGCAAAAATTATTGCCCAGAAACAAAA
Organism: uncultured Opitutia bacterium; assembly: GCA_913049555.1. Classification (GTDB taxonomy): domain Bacteria; phylum Verrucomicrobiota; class Verrucomicrobiia; order Opitutales; family CAJWYM01; genus CAJWYM01. The sequence continues at coordinate 7,691 of CAJWYM010000036.1, read as the reverse complement.
CCATTGTTGGTAAAAAATGCCCATTTAAAATTTTTGAAACAAAACTAATTCCTAAAATCCCACAGTTGACTCATGGCGCAAAGGTCAAAATGCTTCATGAAAAAGGGAATTTAATTTATGCAAGACTTGATTTTTCAGACTCTCCAGTGTTCGGGGTTCGAGACGAAACTGGAAAAGTTCTTATCAATCCTCCTCAGAGGACTCGCGAAAATCATGGAATGAATTTTCAACAACTTCTGGGGGATTCACAACCTCAGAAAGAGCCCAAAAGTACGGCAGAAAAGTGGTTTGCATTTGGACTGATTGATGAGGACGGTTTCCCAACTCGAACGGGGTTGATTTTTTCTTTTTTCAATCATGGAGAAGGTCTGGCAATTGCAGCGGCTCTCTCTGACGAAACTTACCCGATCAGAGATCTTATTTGGGATCTTGCCAACATGCGAGCAGGCTACAGATTTACAGAAAACTCAGGAAGCAGTGATCGTCTGGCAAATAACTGTCGAGAAAAGTATGGGCATTGTAATATAGAAAGTTATTTAAAAAAAGGACTCCCTTTAGAATACGGAGAGGGAGCCGCAGAAATCATTCATGCTGCTGCAGAAAATCAAGGCAATTTACTGAATTTCGTAAACCACGAATTAAAATTAGGGGATATTGAGCGTGGACACATCGAATGGAAGAATCTTCTAAATACAATCGTGCAAGCTCCCCACTATGAATGGGATCGATGGATTGAACTAAAAAATCAGGCTCAGAAAAAAACTTTTCAATCCAACCATTAAAAAATTAGACTTTAAACTGTGAAAATCTGTATTTGATAAAAAGATTTCGCCATGAAATGAAACTTCCTGATATGATGACTAGGATTTGATAATTGCATGCAATGGCTTTTAAGATTCTAATTATCTTTGCATGCTTCTATTATAATCCTACACCTTATTTTAGTTGGACCCCTTTTTCGACATTCTACTCCCCTATTTGCATCCTTTAGGTTGAAATATACGTATTGCTTTTTGTATCTAAACTCATATTATACTTTCTTAATTAGATTTTGTAACTCCATGTCCATAGCTTATCTCTCACTTATTTTAATTACATTTGGTATTTTCGGTGCATTGAATGCTGAGCAAAATTATATCGTTCTAAAACTAGAAGGTTCGGATGGCGTTGTTTCAGAATCCATTCCTTTACTTCCTGGGGATGTAGCCGAAACCGTCAAGTCTCACAATTTTTCCTTTGATAGCCTTTCTTATAAAGTGACTTATGGTAAAAATGAAATTTACAGACCTCATGGGGAAACGGTTTATGGCCCTTCTAAACTACAAGTAGTAGGAAATAAGGAAGAGGGAGAAGGTTTGGGTTACATTGTTGTAAGAGTTGTTCGGCCTAGCAAAGAAGTTAAGAGTATTTTGGGAACGATTCAACTTTCAGAGTCTAAGGAGCAAAGCACTGAGATTTTCTTAGAAGAAAGTGTAGATTTAATTCATTGGAAACGTTCAAAACCTGGTGTTTATAGGGGTTCAAATCCTACCAAATACTACCGTGCCAATAGGGCACTCGTCAAAGAGCTTGGCAATTTCCGTTAACTTACATTCCCATCAATATGCAAGAGCTGGATGATATAAAAGAAGATAAAATTGAGGAACAGACTCCTGAACCCCATTTTCTTGATAAAGAAGATATGGATTCTGAAAGCATTTTAGAAGAAGAAAAAAAGTCCCTCAAATGGGTTTTGGATAAGTTGCAAGATGAAGATGTAAATTTAAAGAAAAAATTAGTCGCTTCCGAGGATGTCCAAAAAATTGGGAATGCTCTTGAAGATCTTGAATCTAAAAACCCAGAGGCAAATGCAATCATAGAGGAAGCCAAGACAAAGCTGTCTGAGATTCCTTTAAATGATGAAGATGAAGAATCTCTTACAGTGGGTCAAATGTCTGAAAAGCAAAATGCGATTCAGTATAAAATAAAGACCGCAAGTGAAAGATTGAGCAAGCTTGAAGCAGATTTGGATGAAGCACCCAACGAGATTCTGGAATCCTCAAAGGATTTACCTTTAAAAAATGAAGGAGGCGATGATTCAAACGCAGGCTCTATTAATGAGCAAGAACAGGAAAAGCCGCAAAAGTCGTTACAGGATCTGGATTCATCCAAGGCGAATCCGACTGCAGGATCTGATAAAGAAGAGAATATTAAGCCTACTCAAGCCAGCATGACTCAAAAAGGCTTGCCGGTCGTTAAAAATGTTGGCGAGGGCATCGTTCTTCCAGCCAAAAAACCAAATCCAGAGGAGGAAAATACTGCTAATGAACTTTCCAAAGAAGTCATTGTTGACAATATGGACACGGAATCCTCGAATTCTAACGAGATTGAAACCTCTCAATCCGATGAAGATCCAAATATAACAACCCAGGACCAGGAAATGTCTGAGGCTGAAAAAATCGTGCAAGAGAGAGAGGCACTCTTTCTGAAAGCTTTAGCAGACCTCAATAATTTGGATTCCCCTGAAGGTTCTGAGACCACCCTTAACGAAGAGCTTCCAGTCGAAACAGAGATCGATCTCAAGCAGCCAAACGAAATCGATTCAACGGCTTCCCTAAGTAACCTTGATTTATCTTCTGAATCTTCACTACCCAACCTGCCTGTCCCATTGAATCCCCCTGCCCTGCCTGTGGAACATGTTAAAAACAAGCAGGTTCGATTTGCATCTTCCAGAAAAGAAAAACTCAAAAAGTTAATGAATCTTTCTTACAAAATCTCTGGGAAGAAAACAAAATCAAGATTTATCTCCCCCTCAAATGCAATTTCAAATCAAATTAAAACAAAAAATCCTATCAAACGCATGGAAGAAGAAACTATTATCAGGGCAATGGAGCCCGTTGACATAACACAACCTGAAAGCCATCTGGTGACTGTAACCTGTCGTCCAGATACAAAGAAGCTTGTCAGTGAAGTCGCTGAAGAATTAGGCTTGTCATCCAATGAGCTCTTAGATCGAGGAATTTCTGCAGTTTGTAGGATGATTCTTCGCAACAATGGTCGGGTCACATTCCCTATTGAAGTTCAGCAGATTGACCTTGGCGATTGAAGTTGCATTCTTGAAACCTTTACTTTCAAGGCGAGTACTTTTTAAAAGTTTCTCGCCTTCTTTTTTGATATGAACGAGATCCTACATTCTATTGGACTTCCTAAGACTCTAGCTAATATTCTGTCCGTTTTGCTCGGGGTAGTAATTATAGTGACACTCTCTGTGATTACCAGTTACCTTGCTAGACGAATCACTAAAGGTCCTATTTCTATACTCATCAAAAGAAGTAAAAATGAGATCGACGATTTGTTCATAAAAACAAAACTGATTGACAGGGTCTCGCTGATTATACCTGCATTTATTGTTCAATATTTGGCGCCTCAATTTCTGACTGATTCTCCTGGACTGATTACCTTTTCAAAGAATTTTGTAAACTGCTATCTTACAGTCATTGGTCTTTTAATTATCGATGCATTATTGAATACCATTGCCTTTGCTTTTCAGAAATTAAAAGCCTCCAATCGCTTTGCAATCAAAGGTTTTATTCAAGCCCTTAAGTTGATTGTCAATATTATAGGAGTAATCCTAATTGTCTCTTTTTGTTTTGATAAATCCCCTACCCTGATTATTTCAAGTTTAGGAGCCCTGACTGCGGTTTTACTCTTAATCTTTAAAGATACTATTTTGGGCTTGGTTGCCGGTGCTCAACTCTCCATCAATAACATGGTTGCTAAAGGGGATTGGATTGAATTGCCCAAACACAATGCGGATGGAGATGTCATTGAGGTGACCCTCACCACAGTCAAGGTAAGGAACTGGGACAAAACAATCTCTTTTATCCCAGCCTATGCCCTGGTAGCAGAGTCTTTTAAAAATTGGAAAGGAATGTCCGAGTCTGGCGGTCGTCGTATCAAAAGATCGATTGCAATTGATACCAATACTATTCGATTTATCAACGAGGATGAAATTGAAAACTTTCGAAATTTCCTAGTTCTAAAAAGTTATATGGATCAAAAAATCGCTGAATTAGAGAAACACAATCTTCCTCTTGTCGGCACCTCTGAAAATAAAATAAATGGCAGACATTTGACCAACATTGGTTGTTTCCGAGCTTATTGCATTGCTTACTTAAAAGACCATCCAAGCATCAACCAAGAACTCACCTTTCTTGTCCGTCAGTTAGCCCCAAAGGAGAAGGGTCTTCCTATCGAAATATACGTATTCTCAAAGGACACTCGTTGGTCTTACTACGAGGCAATTCAAGCAGATATTTTTGATCACTTACTAGCAGTTCTTCCAGAATTTGGTCTCGCTGCGTATCAGGCACCTGCTGGTAGAGATATTCATAAATTAAATTTAATTCCATGAACCCTTTTGAACTTTATCAACGCTATCCAATATTAAGCGAATGTGAATGCAGTATAAAAGCCTCCTATGATGCTTTAGTAGAGTGCTTTTCAAAGGGAAACAAGTTGTTAGTTTGTGGCAATGGTGGCAGTGCATCGGACTCGGATCACATTGCTGGAGAATTGCTCAAAGGCTTTGGTATAAAAAGGGAGTTAAGCGCAGACGAGCATAAACTCTATGGGTCCGAAATTGCCAATCAACTCGAGGGAAGTTTGCCAGTTATCCCGCTCCCTTATATGTCAGGGGTTATTTCTGCCTATTCCAATGATGTGAGTGCAGAATATGTGTATGCACAATTGACTCATGGTTTGGGAAAAAAGGGGGATCTTTTACTTGCAATTTCTACTTCCGGAAATTCACAAAATGTTTTGCATGCAGCTAAAGTTGCATCTGCCAAAGGAATGACTGTGATTGGTCTTTTGGGTCAATCGGGAGGAAAGTTGAAAGATCTTTGTGATATTTCCATTCGAGTGCCTGAGCAGGAAGTCTTTAAAATTCAAGAATTACACCTCCCTATTTATCACGTTCTTTGCTTGGCGATTGAAGAAACCCTCTTTGGATCTTGATTAAAGCGGTGAAACATCAATCTTAGAATTTGAATGTTTGGATGGATTTTAACTTTCCTGATTTGTTTACCAATGCTTGATAATCTCCGACCTCTTCATACCTCTTTGATAGTCTTTTTACTAGATGTATTTGAAAGTTTTAATTGGAAATAGATTCCCATTGTATGAACTATGAAGACTCATTCAAAAAGCATTGCCAAGATTATGAAATAGGCTTTGAGATTGTTGAAAAGATTTACGAGGCAGGAGGTCGAGCTTACTTTGTGGGTGGATGTGTAAGAGATACGCTTCTAGGAATAAACAGCCATGAGATTGACATTGAGTCGTATGGCTTACCCATTACGGATCTACAAAAAGCATTAAAACCCAAATTTGAGGCTCATTGTGTAGGAAAGTCATTCGGAGTTTTAAAATTAAAAGGGGTGCCTATCGATATAAGTATTCCTAGAATGGAGAAAAAAACAGGTCCTTTACACAAAGATTTTGGGATAAAAATAGATCCCAATCTATCAATATTGAGTGCTTGCGAGCGGAGAGATTTTACCATTAATAGTATTTTATGGGATCCTTTAGTTAGAAAATTAATAGATCCATTGAATGGAATGGAAGATCTGAAGAATAGGATTTTAAGGCATACTACTGAAAAATTTTCTGAGGATCCATTGAGGGTCCTCAGAGCCATGCAATTGATTGCTCGCTTTGACTTGAGAGTAGACCCTGAAACCTTAGAATTGTGCAAAGAGCAATCCATTGAAAAGATTTCTCCAGAACGAATTTTTGAAGAATGGAAGAAACTGATCTGCCAAGGAATTGTCATTTCTAAGGGTCTGGAATTTTTAAAAGTATGCAATTGGATTCAATACTTTCCAGAGCTCAAAAATCTCCATAATTGTCCACAAAATCCAAAATGGCACCCAGAGGGAGATGTTTGGCAACACACTAAGCATTGTATGGACGCATTTGCAAGACAAAGAGGATCTTTGGATAAGCAGGAAGCCCTTGTAATCGGATTCTCAGTATTATGCCATGATTTTGGCAAACCTAAGAAGACCATCATTCAAATTGATGGCAAGATCACTTCTAAGGGACACGAAAAAGCAAGCGTTCCACTTACTGAATCATTCTTAGGTCGCATGACAGAGGAAAAAAAGTTGATTGAGTCCATTCTTCCTCTTGTGGAGTATCATATGATTCCTCCTCAATTTTACCGGGATCAATCTTCAGATGTCGCTATCCGAAGACTCTCCTTAAAGGTCTCAAGGATAGATCGCCTGATAAAAGTGGCTCAGTGTGATCAACTCGGTAGACCGCCAACAAAACCGGATGTAGAATCCTTTTCTACATGGCTATCTAGCAAAGCTAAGAAACTGAAGATCCAACAGCAAGGATTAGACCCAATTCTATTGGGAAGGCATCTCATAGAAATGGGCTTGAAACCCGATAAAAGATTTAAAAAACTCTTAGAATCCAGCTATGAAGCGCAAATAGAGGGATCGATTTCCACTCTGGAACAAGCTAAAGATTTTATTAAAAATCTGGATGTCTATACGCAACTTAAACAGTCGCAATCATTTTAGAAATAAATCTAAGTTTTTAGATTTTTAAATTTTGAAACAATCCTTGGCACACCTTAGAAGTTTCATGGCTACATTTTGAAACAATAACAATTCTAAAAAGTTAGAAGTTAGGAGGATTAAAATCTGAAAGTTGCTTCCAAGGCAATCAGGGGGTTGTCACCAGAATCTACAATTGTGCTGTTGCCTAATTTTAGATCTGCATAGTTCAAACAGCGGTAGGCGACCCCTATCAAAATGGATTGATCCCAAAAATGAAAGCCTGTTTTGGCAATTGTTTGGTAGGTAAAACCCAAACCTAAATTATTGATATCTTTATCGATATTGGCGATGGATACCCCAGCACCCAAACCGCCTGACAAAAACATATGATTTTCAAAAAAGCGAGTGTAGGTTTAGTTCAGCATATTCGTATTTAGGTAGAGCTTTCTATCGTCTTCTTCAAAAAGAAGTCCGGTAATCTCTTGTTCTAAAGAATGAGCTCGTTTTTCATTGGAAGTGATGTCTCCGCCAATTCTCAGTACCAATCCCTCACCCATGTCGTCATGAACACTTTCATTGTTAGAGGAAGAGGTATTCATTTTATCTGAAGCAACCGCTCCTATACCCAGAGTTAAAGCAAAGGAAGAAGAAGTCGTTAAAAGAATGCTGATAAGAAGTATTAAAGATTTCATGGACTCTAGGGATGGAAAAAATTGATTAATGGTTGATGCACCAATCTAAACGAATTAAAGTGGATCCAATATCCCTTACTCATTGAAATTCTTCCGCAAGATTTATACATTTTTGCCTCCAAACTTCTTATTATTTAATCATTCATTTCAAAGTAATTTTTTTTGATTCAATCTCATTTTATCTTGTATCGTCTATTTTAAAGCTAGATCAGATCCATTGGATCCTTTTTAATAATCCCTTACAAAACATTCTTTATTCTCTATAGAGTATATTTTAGGATCCATATTTGTTAAGATTAATCTTTAAAATTTTAAATAAAAAAGTTTTTTTTACAAAGTGTTGAATTATGAAAAAACAAGCCATCTACCTTCTATCTGCTATTCTTATGAGTTCCTTCATCGGATGTAACGAGAGTTATTCGACTCATGAAAAAGACCTGAATCA
>CAJWYM010000035.1 GCA_913049555.1 uncultured Opitutia bacterium | reverse complement strand
TATCGCTACATTGAGTGGATTGATCTAAAAACTAAAAAGGTTGTTGGCAAAGATCTCTTCGATTACGCATTGGATCCTTATGAAAGCGAAAATCTAGCCAAAAACAAAGATTACTTGGATATTTTACTCAAAATGACCTCCATTCTTCATGAGGATACTCGAGGATGGAAAGTTCTCGAAAAGTCACTCAATCAATAAAATAGTCTTAAATTTTCAAAGATTTAATCCTCTTGATCCATTTGAAAATGAGAATCAAGCAAAATTCTAATGGGGAAGTCTGGATTAATGAATCAATCCAACGGTTTAAAAAAATTACCCCTATCCTTAGCAGCAAAATGAACAAATAATATGAAGTTTAGAAATAACTTCTGTTTTAAATGAAAGCGCTACATTTGTTTTTTTAAATAATCAACAATTTCGTTTTGTTTTCTTTTAATTGCTAATTCTAAAGAGTCCGTTCCATATTTATTTTCAATACCAATATCTGCTCCGAATTCAACCAATGTCCTCACCATTTCATAATTCCCTTTTACAATTGCCAGGTGCAAAGGCGTATTCTCATTTTGGAATCTGACATGAATATCAGCTCCATGATCTAATGATTCGGAGACTTTACCAATATTTCCTTGCTTCACTGCATCTATGAGAGCTTTGTTGTATTTTTCAACTTCTAGATCGCCCATAGGTTCAGCTTTTGAAATTTTGATCGTAGCAGGTCCGGATAAGTATCCAAGGGATTGCAGAAACTGATCCATTTCCAAAACTGTTTCTGAATACTTCGCTTTGTTAAAAAAAGCATGCGCTTGACCCTCATACAAGACAAGTTCACTACGAACTCCTACAGATTCCATTTTCACCTTAAATTCTTTCATTTTGGAAACTTTCATTAATTTGTCCTGATCTCCAAACATCACTAAAGTTGGCGGCATTTGAGCATTTATATTGTGTAATGGAGAAAATGCCTTCCAGTTAGAAACCACCCGATCATGCCCATATCCTCCAGGGCCATTGTCATAAACCGGATTGAACAAAACATGAGCTTTTGGCTCGATTGGGATACTCAGGTCGTCGGCAACATCATTGATTGTATTGACCGTTGAGCAGGCAACTGCCAAATGCCCCCCAGCAGACCCACCACCCGTTAAAATTTGATCCCGATCAATCCCAAGATCCGTTGCATTCTCATAAACAAAACGATAAGCGGATCTGGCATCTTTAACACACTCAAAGGGGTCGACTCCATGGCTTTTTTTCGTTCGATATTCCACACAAATACAAACGATTCCTCGGCTCGATAAATACTTAGATTGTTTGGCAAAGGCACTCGTAGATCCTCCATTCCAACCACCTCCAAAATAAAAGAGCATAACCGCCGAACCGGTTTCCGGTTTTTGATTGTTAGGATAATAAATATCTAACTTTAAACTTGAATCTCCGAAATTTTTGTAAGGAACTACGCGATCTGGTTGGATCGCAAAAGCGAATTCAACACTCATAAAAATAAATAAATAATAAGGGATCCATCTCATAATAAAAAGGGTAGATTAAAAGAAATTAGGGAGGCGAGTCGTTAAAAAGAACTGAGCTTGTATCAGTGCTCTCTTGGATATTAACAATCTTATGAATATGCATCCAACTAGTTATAAAATCAAACTTGGAATAAAAATAGAATCTTCACAATTTTAATTTTGAACTAAATTGCCAGTCAAATTCATTAAAATTCGAATAGATTTAGGGATCTTTTTTCAAAATAATTTACTCCACACGAATGGGTTCATTCCCCTTTTAGAATCTACTTTCCCAAGAAGCCCAATTAGACCTTTCTTGTTTTCTCTAGCTAATATACTTTTGCACCAATGGAATTCTCCTTCCAATTCCAAACGCAAGGGGTGTGATTTTGAGCCCTGGAGCCGCCTGTTTTCTTTTGTATTCGTTTAGGTCTACCTTCCTTATAATATCTCTCACAACTGGATCCTCAAATCCACTCTTAATAATTTCCTCAGAAGACTTAAATTCTTCTACATACATTTCTAGGATTTCATCTAAAATCTCGTAAGAAGGAAGAGAGTCTTCATCGATTTGATCCGGTCTTAATTCAGCAGAAGGGGGTTTTTCGATTGTGTTTACAGGAATCACCTCTTTATTGCGATTCATAAACCTTGCCAATTCGAACACTTTCATTTTAGCCAAATCAGAGATCACAGCAAGCCCACCACACATATCGCCATATAGAGTGCAGTAACCCACTGCCAACTCACTCTTATTTCCGGTCGTAAGTAATAATGCTCCTAATTTGTTGGACAAAGCCATCATAATTAGTCCTCGACTCCTTGCCTGAATGTTCTCCTCAGTAACATCCTTTTCTCTTCCAATAAATAAATTCTCTAAACTATTTTCTGCTGCGTTGACAAGTTTTTCAATAGGAACCGTATGAAACTCCATGCCCAAATTTTTAGCCAATTTTTCAGCATCCACCCGACTATGTTCACTGGAAATGGTAGAGGGCAAACTGATCCCAATCACGTTTTCAGAACCGAGTGCTTCTACAGCTAAAACAGCCGTAACCGCAGAATCAATCCCACCACTCAATCCAATCAATGCCTTATTAAATCCACTTTTATGAGAATAGTCGCGAAGCCCCATAGTCAATGCTTTTTCAATGGATTCTATTTCTCTTATTGGGGGCCCATTCAATCCTTTGGATTCCGTATCAATGACTCGAAGCTCTTGTTCAAAAGCCTTCAACTCAGCAACACAATCCCCAGTAGAATTATACGCTAAACTATGACCATCAAAGATCAACTCATCATTGCCTCCAACCAAATTACAATAAACGACGGAACATTCGTAGCTCTTTGCGATGTCATGCAAGATTTTATTTCTCAGATCTTCTTTGCCTAAATGCCAAGGACTTGCAGATAAATTCAACAATACATCCACTTTCTTACCCTCTAAGCTCTCCAATGGATTTCTCGAATAGTGATTTCTCGTTTTAACTGAGGGATGGTTCCAAATGTCTTCACATACTGTAATCGCAATCTTTTTGCCGGCTAATTGAATCAGTATGGGCTCTTTTCCAGATTCGAAATAACGATTTTCATCAAATACGTCATAAGTAGGTAAAAGACATTTGTGAGATGTGAATAAAATTCTCCCATTGGAGCAGGCGGAGACACTGTTGTAAAATGGTTTCCCACTTGGAGCATAATTCTTCTCGACCCAACCTGTAATTAAAGGGACTTCGCCTACTTCTCCAGCGATTGATTCCAATGCCTGTTCGTTCTTGAGAGCAAATTCACTTTTAAACAATAAATCCCTAGGAGGATATCCACAAATTGCTAATTCTGGGGATAGGACAAGTTCAGCCCCTTCAGAGCAGAGATCTTTATAAGCCTCAAGTATTAGACTTCGGTTTCCCTCAATATCCCCAACGATTGTATTGATTTGAGCTATTCCAATTTTCATAATTTGATTATTATAAATCTAAGAACAGAAGCAAAATAAAATTCTGTTGCAATTCACTTCTGAAATCAGCAATCAATAAAAGGTTTTATTCTTTTTTAAAATATCTATGAGATTTAGAAGCTCGTTATTTGCTTTCATTTAATAATAATAGAATTCTATTGCGTACTACTTAATGATTTAGCCTACGACTTTACTCTCTGATTTTTATAAAAATGAAAGATACGGATTTGACAAATAGAGAAATTATCCAAGAAGTTTGGAAATTCCTAAGGATCTACAAAATCAGTCTTTTTGTCTCACTCACTTTGTTAATTTTATCCGTTCCTCTTACAAACTTTCACCCCTTGGTCTGGGGCTGGGTAGCAGATGGATTGATAGAATCCTCTCTAAGCCAAAAAAGTCTTTTTTATTGGTTAATCCTAATGAGTGCTACTTATTTTATAGGGATTTTATTACATGCAATTCATAGTTATTTACTTGAAAGATCAGGCCAAGCTTTTATCCGAGATATAAGATCCAATATTTTTCGAAAATTTGAAGCTCAATCGCTGAACTATCATAAAAATTCTAGTACTGGAGAGCTTGTAGCTAGAATAACAAGTGATGTTGATGCAATGGAGCAATCTGTTTTACAGGGATTTACAAGTTTATTAGAGGAGGTTGTCACTTTTATTATTGTTGCGGCTATGGTTCTATGGATCAGCCCACTAGTAGGATCTCTTTCCATTTTACCCTTAGCTTTTGCTTTTATTTTCATAAAATATTATAATAAAAGAGTAAAAACTGTATACGAAGCGGTTCGCAAACAATTAGGAAACATCGGTTCCTTTGTTCAAGATCGGTTGGCAGGAATTACGATTACTCAAATATTTACTCAAGAGACACTCGAACAAAAAGCATTTGATAAAAAAGCAGATCAATTTTACCAATCTAGCATTCAAGCCAGTCGGATGCGTAATACTCTTATGCCCCTAATCTCAAGTTTTGGCTTTATTAACAATTTAATCATGTTAGGGGTTGGAGGATGGCTAATCTTAAATGGAGATACTCATTTTACAATTGGAGCCCTCCTTGCCTACCGAGGATTTTGGTGGAGATTGCAAAGTCCGATTCGAACGATTGCCCAAACAAGTGACATTGCTCAAAGAGCCAGGGCTGCTGCGAAAAGAGTCATGACATTACTGCGGGAACCCATAGAAATAATGGGTCCTGAAGAAAACGAAAGCTCATCTATTGTTGGCAAAATTACCTTCCAAAATGTCCACTTCAATTATCCAGAAGGAGAACCAGTACTTAAAGATGTATCCTTTACAATCCATCCAAATGAATTTGTTGCTATTGCAGGCAGTAGCGGATCAGGGAAAAGCACTTTAATTCATCTAATTACACGCTTTTATGACTGCACCTCTGGGGAGATCTTAGTAGATGACACACCAATTAAAAGCTTTGCCTTAAAAAGCCTCAGAACCCCAATGGGTTTAGTTGGGCAGGAAAATTACTTGTTTGATGGTACAATTGATGAAAACATCCGTTATGCCAAACAAGAAATAGATGCGCAAAAAATCTACCTTGCCACTCAATCCTCAAACGCAGATTCATTCATCAAAAATATGCCAAAAGCATACGACACTCATGTTGGCCAAAATGGCTTGAAACTTTCTGGAGGTCAAAGGCAACGAATTAGTTTAGCTAGAACTTTTATTACAAATCCCACTATTTTATTATTGGATGAACCTACAGCCTCCGTAGAACCAGAAAGCGAGAATGTCATCTATGAAACAATTTTAAATAGAGCCAAAAAGAAACTAGGAACGACTTTGCTCGTAACTCATAGAATTGACCTATTAAAGCAGGCACCTAGAATTTTGTTCTTTGACAAAGGAAAACTTGCCGGCGACAATACCCACCAAAATCTTATAAGAAATCTGGATGCATATAAAGAGGCCTATGACCAATGGAAGAAAGAATAGAAGATAGATTTTAAAAATTGATAAGCAATGTTTACTATGCTACTAGATTTCCTTTTTGGAGAACTAAATCATCACTGACAAAAGATCCGACAGTCGGTTTGGAGCATGGCGTCCATAATTTTTTAAGCTCCGAATTTCCATAGAGTCGTATCACCTTTTCAAATCCCTTAATTTTGAAATAGTCATCGTTTGGAGTGCACATCCTAAAGTCTCCTTGTTTTGTATGAATCAAGGAACAGACCCAATTTGAATTATCATCATTCATAATTACAATATGAAAAAACCATGCCATTTTATATGGTTTTTTATAAATGTATAAAAAAACTCGAATCCTTAATTACCTAACTAAAGATAAAAAGGAGCGTATTAGGAATTGAATCAAATCGTCCATACAGAATAAAAAGCTACAAACGGATTCGCTAGAGGGGTTTGCACCTATACAAAAAAATGGTTCATTGTGACTGTAAGGAATCATGAAAAAATCCACCGTTTTTTGATTTTTATTAGTTTTAATTGTCTTCAAAAAACAGTAGAAATTTTAAAACACGGAATTAAGCCCAAAAAGACAATTTTACTTCTCACCACCCTATTAAAAGTATATTTCATGAATCCATTCACTAGCCACTGAGACACAACTGTGCCAATTCTAAAAAAGTGAGACACAATGAATGTGTCAATGTCCCAATAGATAAAAATTCTACTTGAAAAAATATTACTTGAAAAATTATAAATCACTCTTAATTAATAACATTCTATTTATTTCAGTGATTGGCACATCATGTGCATAACGTTCAGCATGAGTAAAGTCATTGGTATAGATTTAGGAACAACAAATTCATGTATGGCAGTTTTAGAAGGTGGAGATCCCGTAGTGATTCCAAATTCTGAAGGTGCTCGCACGACTCCATCAGTAGTCGCATTTACAAAAAACGGTGAGCGTCTTGTAGGACAAGCTGCAAAGCGTCAGGCAGTAACGAATCCACAAAATACAATTTTCTCGGCTAAGAGAATGATTGGTAGAATGTTCAACGAAGTTGCAGAAGAGTCAAAAAATCTTCCCTACAACGTTGTTGAAGGAAAAAATGGGGGTGCTGCTATTCAATGCACAGTTGAAGGGAAAGAGGAGTCTTTCGCCCCAGAACAAATTTCTGCAATGGTTCTTGCTAAGCTAAAATCAGATGCAGAAGCATACTTAGGGGAACCTGTTACAAAAGCTGTTATTACAGTTCCAGCCTACTTCAATGATGCTCAGCGCCAAGCCACTAAAGATGCGGGCGCTATTGCTGGTTTGGAAGTTTTAAGAATTATCAATGAACCGACTGCAGCATCCCTTGCTTTTGGTCTTGATAAAAAAGACGATGAAACGATTGCCGTCTATGATTTAGGTGGAGGAACCTATGATATTTCAGTATTAGAAATCGGAGATGGCGTATTTGAAGTGAAAGCTACCAACGGTGATACCATGCTAGGAGGTGACAACTGGGATGAGACTATTATTAATTGGATGATCGATGAGTTCAAATCCGAGCAAGGAATCGACTTGCGTTCAGACCCAATGGCTTTACAAAGATTGAAGGAGGAAGCTGAAAAAGCCAAAATCGCTTTATCTTCTGCCCAGTCTACTGATATCAATTTACCGTTCATAACAGCAGATGCTAGTGGACCGAAACATTTAAATATAAATTTTACTCGTGCAAAATTAGAACAAATCTGTGGAGATCTTTACAACCGCACGAAACAACCTTTTATCAACTGTTGTAAGGATGCTGGAATCGATCCATCTGAAGTAGAAAATTTAGTTTTAGTGGGCGGTATGACTCGAGCACCCAGAGTTGTTGAGGTTGCGAATGAATTGACAGGAAAAGATCCCAACAAAGGTGTCAACCCGGACGAGGTAGTAGCAATTGGTGCCGGTATCCAAGGAGCGGTTTTACAAGGGGACGTCAAAGATGTTCTATTATTAGATGTTTCTCCTCTTACATTGGGAATTGAGACTGCAGGGGGTGTATCTACTGCTATGATCGAAAGAAATACTACGATCCCAACTAAAAAGTCACAGGTTTTTTCTACTTATGCGGACAACCAGACTGCTGTGGACATTAAAGTTCTTCAAGGAGAGCGTCCAATGGCCAATGACAATAAAGTTCTTGGAAATTTCCGCTTAGAAGGGATTCCTATGGCTCCTAGAGGAGTTCCTCAAGTGGAGGTAACTTTTGACATTGATGCCAATGGTATTTTGCATGTAACAGCAAAAGACCAAGGTTCTGGTAAAGACCAGAAAATAACAATTTCCGGGTCTTCTAGCTTAGATGAAGAGGAAGTTGAACGACTCAAAAAAGAAGCAGAACTTCACGCAGCCGAAGACAAAGCACGGAAAGAAAGTGCCGAAGCTCGCAACGAATTGGACAACCTTACATTCCAAGCGGAAGGTCAAATAAAAGAACTTGGGGACAAACTTCCTGAGGAGATAAAAACAAAACTTCAAGAAAAAGTAGATGCTGGCAAAAAAATCCTAGAAAATTTGGAGGCCACGATTACAGAAATGAAAGAAGCCAAGGAAGCGATCATGCAACTAATGCAAGAGATGGGTCAGGCGGTCCATGCTGCAGGGGGTGGTGCAGGTATGAGTCCCGAGGATATCGCTGGAATGGCTGGTGCTGCAGGTGCTGGATCCCCTGGAAATAAGGAACCAGCTAAAGGTGCTGACAACGCAAAGAATGCAAAAGTAGACGACGATGTCGTAGATGCAGATTTCGAAGTTGTGGATGAAGACAAAAAATAAAATTTTGAGGGGGCAACTCCTCGCTTTTAACCAATAAACAAATACTAAAAGGAATAAATTAAGTATGAATGTAAAACCATTAGGAGATCGTGTACTCTTAAAATCTGTTGAAGAAGAAGGCGAACAGTCTGTCGGAGGTATTATTATCCCAGACGCAGCCAAAGAAAAGTCTCAAGAAGCTGAAGTTGTGGCCCTTGGAACTGGGAAGAAGGAATCTGACGGATCTGTATCTGAATTCAACGTTAAAGTAGGAGACAGAGTAATGACCAGCAAATATGGCGGAACTGAGGTTAAAGTTGAAGGTGAAACTTACCAACTGGTTCGCGAAGACGACATCCTTGCAGTTATTGGATAACTTGCAAAAATGTTCAATCATTTAACAATATAAATATAATAATTACATAAAAATGGCTAAACAAATTCTATTTGATGAAGCAGCACGTAAAAGAGTATTATCTGGTGTAGAAACACTCGCTAAAGCTGTAAAAGTAACCTTAGGTCCTAAAGGAAGAAATGTCCTTATCGACAAAAAATTTGGTTCCCCTACTGTAACTAAAGACGGTGTAACCGTTGCCAAGGAAATTGACCTAGAAGATGCTTATGAAAACATGGGTGCTCAAATGGTTCGCGAAGTTGCTTCCAAGACTTCTGACACCGCAGGGGACGGAACTACAACTGCAACGGTTCTTGCTGAAGCAATCTATCGTGAAGGTTTAAAAAATGTAACTGCTGGTGCTAATCCAGTGTATCTTAAAAGAGGAATTGATAAAGCAGTGGCTGCGGCAGTGGCTGAACTGACTGCACAGTCTACTCCAGTTGCAGGCCGCGAGGAAGTTCGCCAAGTAGCTACAGTTTCTGCTAATTGGGACCTCGAGATTGGTGAGATTATCGCTGATGCAATGGACAAAGTTGGTAAAGACGGAACGATCACTGTCGAAGAAGCAAAATCAATTGAGACCACTTTGGACGTTGTAGAAGGAATGCAATTTGATAAAGGATATCTCAGCCCATATTTCTGCACCGACAATGAGTCTATGGAGTCTATTTTGGAAGACGCTTACATCTTAATCAATGAAAAGAAAATAAGCAGTTTACAAGACTTACTCCCTATTCTTCAAAAGGTTGGTAAAGAAGGGAAACCTTTACTTATTATCGCAGAGGATATTGAAGGTGAAGCTCTGGCGGCACTTGTTGTCAATAAGCTTCGTGGTACCCTGAATGTATGTGCGGTGAAAGCTCCTGGATTTGGAGATCGTCGTAAAGCTATGCTCGAAGACATCGCTGTATTGACTGGTGGACGTTGTATTACCGAAGACTTGGGAATCAAGTTAGAAAATATCGAAATCAGTGATCTTGGATCTACTAAACGAGTGTCCGTTGACAAAGAAAACACAACAATTGTTGAAGGGGCTGGCAAAGCTGCTGATATCCAAGGACGTGTCAAACAAATCCGTCGTCAGATTGAAGAAACTTCTTCCGACTACGATCGTGAAAAACTTCAAGAACGTCTTGCTAAATTAGCAGGAGGAGTTGCAGTCATTAATGTCGGCGCTCAAACAGAACCTGAAATGAAAGAAAAGAAAGCGCGCGTAGAAGATGCATTGCACGCTACTCGTGCCGCAGTTGAAGAAGGAATTCTTCCAGGAGGTGGCGTTTCTCTTCTTCGTTCAGCAGGTGCTATCGATAATTCAGTAGATTCTCTTGAGGGTGACGAAGCCCTTGGAGCCTCTATAGTTCGTCGTTCTATCGAATCTCCTTTGCGTCAACTTTGCTCCAACGCGGGTGTTGAAGGTTCTATTGTAGTTCAAGAAGTATTGAAGTCTGAAGGCAGTCAAGGTTACAATGTTGCTACTGATGAGTATGTAGACTTACTCAAAGCAGGAGTTGTTGACCCAACTAAAGTAACTCGCACAGCGCTTCAAAATGCTGGATCTGTTGCCGGACTCCTCCTAACTACTGAATGTATGATCACAGACCTTCCTGAGGCTGCGGCTCCTGCTGGTGGTGCTCCTGATATGGGTGGCATGGGCGGAATGGGTGGCATGGGTGGCATGGGCGGAATGATGTAATTCGTTTCCTCATACTTTATTTCAAGCAATCTATATTCGATTCGAGAAGCCTCCATACTTGGAGGCTTCTTTGTTTTATCCCCTAGAGGAACCATTCAATAGTGAAGCAAACGATTGCAAAAATCATAACATTAAAAATAAAATTATTTTTAACCCTATTTGATTGAGCCCCAATTATTACGCATCCAAAAAGAAACAAATTATGACCCTTCACTGGGATATCTTGTTGCAAAATGAGCCTGCTTCTTGGATAACAGACATACGTATTATGGATTTACAAAAAGTTCGAGATCAAATCGACACAGTCGATCAAGAAATAATCAAACTCCTCAACCAACGAGTAGCCCTTGCAGGTGAAATTGGTAAAATTAAGTTGAAGCAAGGAGCGGATATGTATGTTCCAAGCAGAGAGGAGCAAGTTTTTCAGAAAGTGCTTCATTACAATGATGGAAACTTACCTGAAAGCTCCATCAAAGGGATTTATCGTGAGATTATATCCGCATCTATTTCCCTCGAAAAGAAACTGATCATTGCTTACTTAGGACCCAAGGCTACCTACACCCATCAGGCGGCAATCAAAAACTTTGGCTCCAGCTTGGACTACAAAGCTCTCAATACCATTCAAGATGTTTTCAGTGATGTTGAATCGGGAGCTTCTGATTATGGGGTCATTCCAATTGAAAATTCATCTGAGGGTGCCGTCTATCACACTCTGGATATGCTGGTTGAATCGGATCTTAAAATTGTAGCTCAAGTATATTTACCGATCGAGCATTGTTTGATATCCGAGGGCACTTTAGCCACAATCAAACAAGTTCATAGCAAAGACCAAGCTCTTGGACAATGTAGAGAGTGGCTCCACAAAAATTTTGAAAAGGTCGATCTAGTAGAGGCCTCCTCAACTGGAAAAGCCGTTCAGATAGCAAAAGGAAATCCTGAGTTAGCTGCAATTGCTGGATCTCTAGCGGCAGAAAGCTTCGATGTTCCGATTGTTCAGAAGAGTATCCAAGATAGATCCGATAATTTTACTCGATTTCTGATAGTTGGCGAAAGATCCTCCACCCCAATTGGCAATGGAAAAGATAAGACGAGTATCGTTCTTTCTATTAGCGATCAAGTAGGGGCTCTCGGTGCAGCTCTGTCTCCTTTCAGTTCGAGAAATATAAACCTTTGTAAAATTGAATCCAGACCCAGCAGAAAGAAAGCTTGGGATTACTTTTTCTTCATAGACTTTATTGGGCATTATGAGGAACCCATTATACAAGAAGCGATACAAGAACTCGAACAATCCAACCCTATGGTAAAATGGCTTGGCAGTTACCCAAATTCAAGCTTAGAGATCGAACAATAACATGCCGCTCTACGTCCTCGCCACTCCTATCGGGAATCTATCTGATCTTTCTGATAGAGCCATCGAGACACTAAAACTTGCAGACCAACTTGCCTGCGAAGACACTCGCGTCACTGGAAAGTTACTATCAAAACTTGAGATTAAGAAAGACATGATCTCTTACCGAGAGGAAAATGAAAAATTTCTAGCTCCAAAGTTAGCGGATAAAATAGAAAATGGTTCCAATATTGTACTCGTAAGTGATGCAGGCACTCCAGCAATCAGCGACCCCGGGTATCGCTTGGTGAGAGAATGTAGAAAAAGGAACTTAAAAGTCATTCCTATTCCAGGACCCGTTGCTTTTACCACAGCACTCAGCGCTTCTGGTCTTCCCACAGATCGAATTCTATTTGAAGGTTTTTTAGCTCCAAAGAAATCTGCTAGACATAGATTCTTCAAGGAACAAAAGGATTTCTCAGGAACCCTAGTTTGCTATGAATCTTGCCACCGAATCGAAAAGTTTCTTGACGATCTCATTTTTTGTCTGGGTCCAGACCGGGAGATTTGTGTTGCAAAAGAACTCACTAAAATTCATGAAAATTTCCTTTTTGGATCTGCTAAGAAAGTTTTTAATGAACTAAAAGTAAAAAGTAAAAAAGGCGAGTTCGTGATTATGATTGCAAAAAAGTAACTCGACGGTCCAGAGCTTTTAACTGCTTCACCCTGAAAAGATCCATTCAATAAAGCGATCTATATGGTATCAGAAGATGGTATTGAATCTATTCAATCTTTACGCAGATTTTTTTGAATTTTTTGAAGGAATAATTTCCCGCTCTCTGCCCAAGAAAGCAGTTTCTGCTCACTAGCATCTTGATACATTTTCTGTAGAGACGTTTCATCACTCAATACTTCTTCAAGAGCATCTGCGAGAGATTGAGCGTTGTTGTTTTTGAAATAGCGCACACCTCCGCTTCCGTTTTCTAAAACCGAAGGAATATCACTGGCAATCACTGGCAATCCCTCCCAAATAGACTCTAAAACAGGAAGGCCACAGCCCTCTGTTTTTGATGGAAATACACTGATCAAAGCGTGATCATACAATTTCATCATTTGCTCATCTGAAATAGCATATTCGTAATTTACTGGATAACCCGCTTTCTTCATTTCCTTCATTCTCTTAATGATGGGCTTCCCAAAGATTGGATTCACTCGACCAATGAATCGAACTAAAAAATCCAAGTCTTTTTTTGCCAATATTTCAACAGCATCTAAAAGGAGGGTCTGGTTTTTTCTGGGTTCTACGATTCCTGTCATGATTACCTCACGAGATCTCCCTTTTAGAGAAGGAATCGCCCGAGACGATTTATTGAAATCAGCCCCTAAATGGATTCTTTGACAATGGGGCATCTCCTGAGCGTCGAGCCAGTATAAATAACCTTTTACGATATTGAGACTGTAGTTCGAAACTGCATATACATTGTCAAAACCCAACAACATTTTCATATAATGAGGATGCCTAGCGACACTATGAGGCCATGTAAATTCAGGGAACTGAAGGGGTATGGCATCATGAAAAACAATATTTGTCATCCCTTTGAAATTTTTTAACCATTCGGTAAAACCATCGCGCTCTTGGTTGCAAAAAACTTCAACGGTTACAAATGTGCTTAACTCGTCCGCCTTCCCGACTTTCCTTTTTGATTTATCAAGGGTTTCAAAATCTTTCTTCCTAGGATTCCAACAGACCGGGACGACCGCATCCCCAAGTTGAGCGGAAACAGAATCTTTTAAGCAATTAGAGACACGATTGATACCTGACTTGATTTTGCTAAAACCGGTTTTAGTTACATCCCAATAAACAATCATAATTACTTTAGATAAATTTTTCCCATAAAAGATAAGGAAATTGAAATAGAATAACTCTTTACTTGTTTTGGGTTCAACCCTTTTCGGAGAGAATTCTTAAATCCTAGAAATTAGATTATTATTTGATAGTGAACTTACTATAAAATTATTAAAAACCTACATATTCACAGAATATTTATCTTTAGCTCGACCAAACTCGCAGTGCCTGTAAAAAATAATTTTCTAATGCGGATGCTGGTTGTAAATTTACACTCATGAGTCCATTTAATTTTTCTAAATTTTCAGTGATTCTTACAAGTTTTTGAATGGGTGGATCTAAATGGGGTTCCTGCTGCAACAATCCTTGAAAAACCAATTGATTTCTCCTCTCGATCTCTTTTAAAACTTTGCTCCTTGCGCCTTTAGCTATGGCTATTTCCATTGCTACAAGGCTCTCCTCCTCTAAATTATCAGGAAGTTGCTTTTTTAACTGCTCCCATTCTTCTTGAGCGACCCCTTTCACTAAAGCATCAAAACGAGCAATAAGGGCGTAGGCGGAAAGCACTAGACGAGAAATATCCATCCGGGCTCTTGATTTACTGTGAACTTTCAAAAGCCATTCTTCATATTTCGAAAACCAACTTTTCCATTCCTCAAATTGGATCGCTTTAGAGTCTGTAGAAATTTTAAACTTTAAACAACGACTACGAATCGTTTCCAGAAGAGAGTACAATCGAGCTGTAAATAAGAAAATTACAGTATCTGCAGGAGGTTCCTCCAAAGTTTTCAAAAATGCATTCGCAGATTCTATATTCATTCTATCCGCATCATGGATCACCACAATTTTCTTGCCCCCTTGGTTTGCGGTATGTTGAACCTTTTTAATAAGAGAACGAATCTTTTCAATCTTTATAATCTGCATTTTTCCATCTGGGTAGAGAGAAAAGAAATCGGGATGACTCGCTGGATCTGATGGAGTGTTTAAAATATCTTGAAACAAAGAACGGGAAATTCGGTCAAAAATCTGATTGTTTTCACCGTAAAATAAGATGCTGTGAGGAAGCCGGTCTTTAGCAAACGCATCTCGTAGGGTTTTAATTACAAGCTCATCCACTTAGAAAATCTTCCAATTAAAAATATCTCAAAGACACTTCTTCCCATATTTTCTCCTCGATTTCGTCCTGATTTAAGGTTCCATCTACCACTATGAAACGATCTGGAATAGAATTGGCCAGAACCAGATATCCTTCCCGAACTTTCGCGTAAAACTCAATGGTTTCTTGCTCCATTCGATCTGGAAGGTCTGAAAAACGATTCTTGATTCGCTTCATGCCTAATTCTGCAGGAACATCCAGAACTATGGTCAAATCTGGGATGATATTTCCAACAGCAAAAGAGTTGATGTTATTAACTGGGTCCTCAGCGATTTGACGCGCTACTCCCTGATAGACCGTTGTAGAATCTAAATAACGATCGCACAAAACCATTTTACCTTCATTCACAGAGGGGATAATTAGCTCTCGAACCAGTTGAGCTCGACTGGCAGCAAATAGTAAAAGCTCTGCCTCCGGCGTCATCCTTTCTCCTTTAATCGTATGCTTGAGCAAATGACGAATTTCCTCCCCGATTTCTGTCCCTCCCGGTTCACGAGTCACCACAATATCATTCCCTGAATCTTGGCAACGATTGGCCAGTCTGCGAATTTGCGTTGTTTTACCACATCCTTCTGAACCTTCAAATGAGATGAGAACGCCTTTTTTATTTGTTTTTGACATGGTAAGTTTCTTAGTTGGGGATTAATCAGAATGAGAAGCTACTGAAGCAAACTCATTTCGGGGCTCTTGGCAGTCGGGAAACGAAAATTTAAAGTTAAAATTGTCATTACTAAACTTACTTGGGGTGCTAAATTCATAGTTAATAAATATCACATTAACAGTGTTGAATATGAAATCAATCCAATTTATCTTTTGCATTGAAACGAGGGAACGTCACCCATTGAGGTTTTGATTCTTCATTCAATTGAACCCAATATCGCTGTCTATTTTCTGGATCCTCAGCAAAAACTTTAGTATTTTCTGGGATTTCAACCCCTGCTATTCTGACGCGCATGGAAACCGTCACCCCAGAGTGAAGCCAAGAATCTCGAATCAAGGATCCCGATGCAATTCGGATTTCATTTTCCAATATTGAGGGCCCAAGGACTTGAGAGCCATTTCCAAAGAAGACGAAGTTTCCTACTTTCGGATGCCTTCTTCCAGCCTTATTGACCAATCCAGAGGCTCCCAAGGTAACTCCATGGTAAATAAATACATGATGTCCAATAGAGCAAGTGGCTCCTACGACGGTGCCATGCCCGTGATCAATTGCAAATGGATGCTTTACCTTCGCACAAGGATGAATTTCAATGTTAGTATCCTTTTGGACATATTTTGCAATCAACTCTAGTCCGTAGATACAGTCAGGAGAATCTGTGATCAACTCCTCAAAAACTCGATGAGCGGCAATGGCTGACATTCCACGACGTATGCTTAAAATTTGATGGTCTGTATAATGCCTAGAAGCCGGATCTGAATCACGAAAATAAGCCACATCCTCAACAATTTTATCAAAAATTTGTTTGGTTCGTTCTGCTCCAAAAAAATCAGTTAGAATTAAGTAAAAACGATCGATTTCTACTTCGCTCCCATCCAATCCCAAAATAATAACAAGCTCTTCCTGCAGAGCCTTAAACTTAATGGGAGATATTTTCATATTAACCATAAATTTCAATAATGAAGCATTGAAATTAGATAGCAATCATAAGCTAGAATCAAAAGATAAAAGTTCACGCATTCATTATAATGGTGGGGATAAAAATTTGAGATTACACACAATCAATTCAAGCGAAATGTTTTGAGAAGCTCCTAGGAATTCCGAAGCTACTGTAATATCAAAAGAGACACCTTGTAACTCATTTAGATGTCCAATTTATAGGAAACCGCTTTGTTCTATTTAAAAAAAAGACTTGGATTTCTGCGATCTTTTAAAAAGGGAAATAAATTTCTTACCTTCAACAAATATCCTTTGTCAATCTCAGCATCTAAGATCGTTTCACCAAAAGAGGCGACCGTTAACTCTTTGCCTTGAGGAGAAATAAACAAGCTATGCCCACCCATTTCTAGACCCTGATCTTCACCGCAAGCATTGCATCCAATTAGATAACATTGATTTTCTAAGGCTCTCGCCTTACAAAATAATTTCCATGCATCCAATCGAGATTTTGGCCAAGCAGCAGTGACAACAATCAATTCCGCTCCTTGTTCTACTAAAGCTCGAAAAAATTCAGGGAAACGTAAATCATAACAGATGGCCAATCCAATTCGAAATCCTGCATAATCAATCACACAAATCTCTTGACCCGGAGTAAAACTTTCAGATTCCAGAGACTGGAAACTGAATAAATGCACTTTCCGATACTTGGAAACAATTTCACCAGAATTTCCTATCATATAACTTGTATTGAAAAGATCCTTTCCTTCACTCTCAATGAAACTTCCAGAGTGCAACAAAATAGAATGGGCTCTTGCGACCTTTCTTAATTCTTCTAACACATAGTCACTCCAAACTATTGACTTACTAGAAATCTCACAACTTTGGAATCCAAGTGGCCACATTTCTGGTAAAATTACAAAATCTCCTTTCGAGAATTTTGTAATCTGATGTACAACATAGAGAAGTCTTTCTTCAGGGGAACGATTGTCGCTGTAATCAATCTGTAAAATTCGAACCTTCATAACTTAACTTCTATTGGAATTGGCAAAAGATAGAAAGAAAGAAAACAAAATTGGCATTTTAATTGCTATCACATCAATTGTGGATATAGGAATTTATCAAAGTGCAAGCGCTCTCGAGAGCCTACAAAATTACCAAGACATTATCTCAAGCAACATTTCTGCGAGTAATGTTCCCGGCTTTAAAAAAACAGAAGTCAGTTACGAAGCAGTAGAAGCAGGCGTTTACCCTAAAGTAACTGGAAGTGCTTTGAGCAATGAGATGCCAGCCTCTTTCGCTACCCTTAAAGGTCAATTGAATTTTAGTCAAGGTGAGGTTATCCAAACCAACAGTCCAAGTGACGTTGCCCTAAGGGGGAATGGATTCTTTGTGCTGAATACAATGGAGGGAGATGCCATCTATACTCGCAATGGCAAGTTTATCATAAACAACGAGGGGATTCTTGTAAACAATGCTGGGCATCCTGTGCAAAGCACGAATGGTTCTGTCCAAACAATCCCAGGCGAAGGAGAAATATCCATTGATAGAAACGGAGCAGTTTTGCAAGGAACAACTCCCCTAGGAGAGCTTAAAGTAGTCTTTTTTGAAAACCCTGCTGAAAATTTAACAAAGGTCGATGGTGGATTTGTCGCTAAAGATGAAGAAGCTAGACCCAATCCTGTGGAAGAGGGAACAATCCAAGTCCTTCAGGGGTTTGTAGAGAACAGTAATGTTAAGCCTATTAAAGAGATGGTCAATATGATACAAGTCAGTCGGGCCTACGAAGTAAATACGAAAGTAATTCAAGCCATGGATTCTTTAATGAATAAAGCGATCAATACACTCGGATCCACTCGGTAATTAATACCACTTTAAAAATCAACTAAGGAAAGAAAAACTATGAACTTATCATTATTCTCCGGTGCGACAGGGATGGAAGCCCAGCAAATGAATTTAAATGTGATCTCTAACAATATCGCAAATGTGAATACAACCGGTTTCAAAAGAAGCAATACTGAATTTCAAGACCTACTTTATCACACCCCAAGATCCGCTGGTGGCGAGACTGGAGCAGGCAACGTTTTACCCACTGGAATTGAGTTTGGAAACGGGGTGAAAGTTGTATCCACAGCCCGTGTTCATACTCAGGGAAAAATGACTCAAACTGGCGATAATTTAGACCTCGCTCTTGACGGAAGAGGGTTTTTTGAAGTTCAAAGAACAGACGGAACCAATGCCTACACAAGAGACGGCGCTTTCAAAGTAGGACCGAACGGGGCACTGACAACCAGCGATGGACTCCCCTTGACTCAAGCTATTCAAATCGACCCAACTGCAACAAATATTTTTATTTCTGCATCTGGTGTGGTGACCGTTGAAACTCCAGGTGGTTCACAGCAAGCAGGACAACTCCAATTGGCTCGCTTTAACAACCCGAGTGGACTGAAAAGTATTGGTGGCAATCTTTTAACGGAAACAGACGCCAGCGGAGCCCCTGAATTGGGAAATCCTGCTGCCAATGGATTCGGGGCGATTCAACAGGGGTTTTTGGAGATGTCCAATGTGAACGTGGTGGAAGAAATGGTTAATATGATCACTGCGCAGAGAGCCTATGAGATCAACTCCAAATCCATCCAAACTTCGGACGAAATGTTACGTCAAGTAGGCGGTCTGAAAAGATAAGAACTAGAATGTTCATCCGTGCAAAACAAGTTACTATCTACTCTTGCTTTCTTCTGGTATTCTGTATGATTGCACATGGTGACATAGACAGCTTGCTTGCTCCGATGAAGGATCGATCCAGTTATTCAAACGATTCTTATGGTAAATCTAAACTGAAAGACACTCGCAATCAAAAGGGTTATGTTTTTCAAAACCAAATTATAGAGCGTCTACAATCTATCATTTTAAGTCGTTTTCAAAAGTCTGGTGATTTGACATTGAGACCGGATAGAAACTGGAAACCTATTCCAATAGAAAACGATCAATGGTCTGTTCGATTGATCAATGTCACCCCCAATAAGATTGCTTCCAGAATGGTTGTTCATTTCAGACTCAATTCTGGATCGCAATTAGTTGGAAATTGGCAAATTCCTGTGCAAGCAGAGCTTTGGGTAGAAGCGTTTCAGCTGGCCAGGCCAATCAAGAGGGGTGAGAGCATCCAAAGAGGAGATGTAAACGTCGTTACCGTCAATGCCTTAAAGCATCAAAATCCACTGATTCTCGCCACAGAAGATATCGAAAAGCTTGAAATTTATCAAACGATCAACATGGACTACCCTCTTTATTGGAAAAACGTCCGAGCCACACCCATGATCCGAAAAGGTCAGATTGTCGATGTATTAGCAAGAGAGGGATCTCTCAGAATCTCCACCAAAGGACTTGCAATGCAAGATGGTTCCAAGGGAGAGCTCATTACAATACGAAATATTAAATCAAAAAAAGATTTTCAAGCACAGGTTATTAATGAAAATTCAGCAAAAGTATTTTTTTAAAACAGTCACTCAAGTCGTTGCGATCACCCTATTTCTAGGGACGAATCTATCAGCCGACTCTTTGTGGTTGCGTGTGGAAAACTCCGAGTCCTCTCAGTTTTCAGATATTCAGGCAACTCAAGTAGGAGACATTGTAACCGTTATAAATAGTGAAAAAGTTTCGGTCAGTGCGACTGCAAGTAATACTTCTAAAAGAGATACAACGATTCAAAATGCAGTAAACAAGTTTCTTTTTCCTGTGACTACAAGCGGACTTGGAAGCCATAACGGAAGCCTTCCTGAGACTGATATTACCACCAAACAGAGTGTTTCAGCGGACGGAACTTTGAGCAACGGATTTGAATTGTCCGATTCTAAAGCAAGTGTCTTAGTCGTAGATGTTCTCCCCAATGGCAATCTTGTCATTGAAGGAAGGAGGGTCACCTCTGTTGCTGGGGAGACTCAGTATGGAATTATGAGAGGTATCATCCGTTCTTATGACATTGGAAGGTCCGCCGCAGGGGGTGTAGACAGACAACTTTTAAATACTATTTATTCTCAATACATCGCGAATGCACAGATAGAATTTATCCCAGAGGGAAATTTAACTCAAAATCAAAAAGACGGTTGGTTAACCCGTGCGTCTCGCTTCCTTTGGCCTTTCTAGAATTAGTTAAAAATGAATATTAAACTTTTTTTAAAATCTTTATTGGGTGTAGCTTTTGTTACTTACCTTGTATTCCCTTGTTTTGGTGCTCGTATCAAAGATATTACAAACTACAAAGGAGCTCGAGACAATCAACTCCGTGGATACGGGATTGTTACCGGATTAGCAGGTCAAGGAGATGGTAGGATTGACTATACAGAAGCGGCAATTCTTAACTCTTTAAAGCGACTGGGCATCAATGTTGACAAAGCGGATAAAGCTAAAAACGTTGCCGCGGTCATGATCACTTCAAACATCCCAGCATTTGCGAAAGAGGGATCCAGAATCGATGTTCACGTTTCTTCTATGGGAGATGCGGCCTCCCTACAAGGGGGAGTGCTTCAACAAGCTGCTTTACTCGGAGCTGATGGCAAGGTTTATGCAGTCGCTCAAGGTCCTATTGCGGTAGGTGGTTTCCTTCTTGGAGGGGGTGGCGAAGGAGACGCTTCCGTTCAGAAAAATCACCCTACGGTTGGAATTGTATCGAATGGGGCAATCGTTGAGAGAGAAATTCCTGCTAATGTTGTCAAACACAATCATCTGGAATTACTTCTTACAAATCATGATGCTACTTCAGCGGTTCGAATAGCGGATGAAATTAATAAACTTTTTCCAGAAAGTGCAAGGGCAATTGATGTTGCATCTGTGAGAGTCCGACTCCCAAGAGGTTTCGAAAATCAACCTACCAATTTCCAAGCAGCTATTGGAAATCTAGAAATTATGCCGGACACGAAGGCTAAGATAATCATCAACGAGAGAACAGGTACAATCGTTGCTACCGAAACCGTTCGTATTTCAAAAGTTGCAATCAGTCACGGTGCACTCTCTATTAAAATTGATCCTGACATTCAAGTCAATCAACCCAACCCTTTCACTACAGGAACTTCTAATGCAGCTTCGAATACTGCCATTTTAATAAACACTAAAACAAGCAGCCCCATTTTCGACGAAGCGGGCCAAACCATTTTTGTAAAAAATGTTGTGCAAAGCGATTCCCCAAGTATTCCTTTGTATGACTTGGCTGGAAATTTAATCAAAGACAATCAAGGGAGTTTGATTCTATCTGGGGATGTAATTGCATCTACGTTAGCTACAGGGGATGATCAAGGCGGAGGCGCTCGAACTGTAGTTACCAAAGAATCCTCTGTAGATGTGACGGAGGGCAAAGGTGAATTTCGAGTCATCAATGATTACCCCACCTTGGAAAGACTGACTTCAGCTTTAAATTCTTTAGGTGTTACTACGCGTGAAATGGCTTCTATTTTGCAATCACTACGGAACGCTAAAGCAATTCAAGCAGACTTAATCATCAACTAAAACTGTATCATGAGTATTGGAATCGCATCCACGAACACAACCGCAATCGCATCGGACACTACCGCTCTGCGAGAAATGATTCATGCCAAAGGAATCACTGCTGATGAAAAGATTGCTGAAATGTCCCGACAATTTGAAACGGTTTTAGTAAAACAGTATTTGGAAGATGGACTCAAACCGATTTTTAAAGGAATTCTAGGAGAAAACACGGCAAAACATGCCATGTATCGCTCTTTATTTACAGATGCGCTGGCTGATAATATTACTCAATCCAGTTCATTTGGATTCGCTCATGCACTTCAAGTTCAACTTCAAACCAAAACGGAAAATGGTAAAATTAAATAACATGAACAGCAATTTGGAATCATATCCATGGGAAACCTTATTAGAAGTCTTGAGAAGTGAACTTCAAGAATATGGGGGTTTAGTGGGTTTGCTGGTAGAACAACAAAAAAAGATCCTAGCCCGTGAACCCAATGATTTGATGGACTTGAATAAATCGGTTGAATCACAGATAGAAATGAACCAAAAAATCTTAACAAATAGGCAAAGACTTGTGACCCAACTTGCTATTGAAGCTGGTAAAAACCAAGCAAGCACACTGAGTGAAATGTTGAATGTATTTCCAACCAACAGCAAACCCATGTTTGAGGGAATTATTTCGGAAATCAACGACTTGATTAAATTTGCTAAGACAAAATTAAATCAAAATCAACAATTGCTGGTTAAAATGTCTGAAGTCACAGACCAAGTGTTACGCAATGCCAATCCCCAGAATAGAATAGCAACTTATGATCGAAAGGGACGAGTGGCTTCCAAGGGAGTTTCTGTAGAAGCCAACGTATAAGGGACATCATTACCAAGAAACCCTCAAATGAAAAGAGAATGATTATCCTATGAGAGTTACAAATATAAATCTTACCGACAAACTACTTCGCAACATTCAAGATGCTCAAAAAGCCCAGCTTGAAGCACAGGAGCAAGTCGCTACCAATCAGAAAATAACAAAACCTTCAGATGACGGTGTTAAATTTGGGCGAGTCACAAAGTTAGAGTCTGAAAAGAGAGAACTCATCCAGTACAGGAGAAACAACGGACACGCAGAGGACATCATCAATGCAAGTATTCTGAATTTAGAAAAACTGCAGGAATTGAATGTTCGGGCTATGGAGATAGCTAGAATTGGTGCTTCTGGCGTGAACCAAAATTCTTACTCAGCTTATGTAGAAGAAGTAGATCAATTGTTAGAGGAGGCAGTCAATCGATCCAACGCATCTTTTCAGGGAAATTTTCTATTTGCGGGAACTAAAACCGGTACAAAACCATTTGTAAAAACTACTGAATCTGGTTCTGGTGCTGTCGCTTCCGCTTCAACGGTAAGCAGTGCCGTCACTGCTATCAGTCTTAGTAGTGCTGGAACGAATTACAATCTTCCCCCAAAAGTGACGATAGCCGACAACGCTGGAGTAGGAAGTGGTGCATCCGCAACCGCTGTTATCAATGGTGTGCCTACGTTTCATTTGATTAATGGAGGAAGCGGGTATGCAACCACTGACACTGTTTCTGTTTCGCCACCTGCAGCTGCATGGACGGCATCGTCCTCCTACAGTGTTGGAGATAGAGTAATGGTGGGGACCAACATCTACCGCGCCACTCAAGCGGGCACCTCCGGTTCTACGACTTTATCTCACACTTCGGGGGAGGCTACAGATGGTTCAGTCAATTGGCAGCATGTTCTCTCGGATGCTCAAACAGCCTCTGTTTCCATTTCAACGGTTTCTGCTAGTGGAAATACTAGCGGTATAATCAGTGCTCTGAGTGTAACGACCGCCGGCAAGGGGTATGATACCCCTCCTACAATTTCATTCAGCTCAACCGCCGGTTCCGGGGCGATTGCTAACTCCCAAATCAGCGGAAGCCTTGCAGAAATTATAGTGGATTCTACAGGAAGCAACTACTCAAGCGCGAGTGTCACAATAACAACTGAAGATAGAATTGCTGCTGTTAGTTATGATGGAAACACAAATTCTGCGGAATTTTACATAGGCAATGATTCAAAAATATCCGCACATTTGGATTCCAATAACAATTCAACCTTTGTTTCCGCAATTAAAAATTTAATGGATTTGAGAAATGCATTGGATGGTGACAACAGCAAAGTTCCGGAGAGCATGATTAGTATTGAAAGTAGCTTACAAAATTATGAAGACGACGTTTTAGGACAATTGGCTGAACTCAGTGGAAAACAGTTGAGGGTCAAATCAAGTTCCGATTTCGAATCCCAATTATTTTTACAAAAAGAACAACAAATCTCGAACGATGTGGATATTGATCTTGCGGAAGCAATGATTAAACTTACACGGGCTCAAACTGCTTACACAGTTGCCCTTCAGACCTCTTCTGGGCTTTTAGGCAACTCATTACTTGATTACATTTAAAACATTTATGCAATACGACGCACAATTAAAACAAGCAGAAGTTCAAGACACAAACAGTGTTTTTAAGCTCCCCCAAGGGCTTTTTGGCTTTCCAGATCTTACGGAGATGGAAATCGTTTTTGATCAAGAGGAATTGCCATTCATGTGGCTTCGCGAACTTCATCCAGAAGGTATGGCATTTGTTGTATTGGAACCCAATGGCATTATTCCTGATTACATCATAGAAATTCCGGATGCTGATGTTGAATACCTAGAAATTATCGAAGATGAAATTCCGTTCATTCTCAATATTGTCACTCTTGGAAATACTGAAAAAGGGGAACACATCACTGCAAATTTAGTTGGACCCCTCGTTATTAATAGAAGAACTCGCAGAGGTAAGCAGATTATTATCAATAATCACGATAAATACTCTGCAAGGTTCTCTTTGACTGAAGCCGCTGAGCAAGGAACAACCGCATGCTGATTCTTTCAAGAAAAGCAGACGAAGCAATTGTAATAGGAGAAAATATTGAAATACGGATCACCAAAATCGAGGGTGAAACCGTTAAGATAGGGATTCAGGCTCCGAGAAGCATTTCCATTCTTCGCAAAGAAATCTTAGATTCTATTCGAGAATCCAACCAAGCAGCTGCAGTCGGTTCCAAACTTACTAAGCCATCATTGGCAGGGTTAAAAAAGGGGACTTTGGCCAATTCAGCAAAAGGTTTGGTTCAAAAGTTTGCAGCAAAGCAAAACCCCGCTCCTGAATCAAAAAAGATTCCTATTCAAATAGATTGATTAGAAACGAGTCCTACGCACTCATCATGACGAAATAAACTGGAACAATTGAACAAGGTTCATAGGCTTTTCTTGAGAATTGCTAAAAATGATTCAAACATTCAAAAGTTTTTCAAAATGCTTTAAAATTTCGTCCAATACTTTTACCCTTGCATAGTATTTGCAGTTTCCTTCGATTAAGTTCCAGGATGCTTGTGTTTGATTACAAAGACTCAACATATCATTTACAGCGATCTCATAATCATCCCACTTGTCTCGATTTCTCCAATCCTCATCTGTGATTTTCCACTGTTTCTCAGGATCCATCTTACGAGCCTCAAATCTCCTTAATTGTTCCTCCTTATCAATTTGTATCCAAAACTTCAGAACATGAACGCCACTGTTTACAAGATAAGACTCCAATTGATTGATCTCTCTAAAAGCTCTTTGCCACTCTAAATCGGAACAAAATCCCTCAACACGCTCCACCATAAGACGCCCATACCAAGATCGATCAAAAATTTTAATCTGACCCTCATGAGGCATTTTGATCCAAAAGCGCCACAAATAATGATATAAATTTTCCACAGCATTTGGGGCTGCAACAGGAATGACTTGGTACCCCCGAGGATCCAGCTTTTTAATGAGACGTTTTATAGCTCCTCCTTTACCGGCCGCATCCCATCCTTCAAAGAGTAAAACTACAGGAATCCCAAGCTCTCGTATTTTAGCCTCCAATAACAACAAATTCCGCTGTCTCTCCTTGAGAGCCAACTTATAATCTTCTTTCGATAAAGAATGATTGAGATCCATCTCTGAAAGCAAAGAGGTTTGACCAGAAAATGAGTTTTGTTTGCCAGAAAGAGATTTCGAAAGAATCGGTTTGTTTCGTTTTAGATTGATCGCAACTTGGAGTCTTTTTTCTAAAACCTCTCCAAATTGGATGACCGCATAGTTAAAATCAAGTGCTGGGATTAAATGCCATTGGTTTCCAGAAACATAGTCTTGCTTGATGATCCTATCATATAAAGAAAAATATGCATCGTAATGTTCATGTCTTTTTAGATCTAATTTAGAGACATAATGTTTTCTTTCTTTTTCCGCGAGCCATTCTTCAAATCTTGCTTCAATGGAGAGACTGTCCATGTGAAAAAATACCTTAATCAAACAAACACCGGAATCAATAATCTGTTTTTCAAACTCTTTAACACTTTTCAAATGCCTATTTAATTTATGAAGATCCGCCTTCTCTCCCAAAATAAACTCATCGATTGCTTTAGAGTTCCAACTGCGATCAAAAAGTGTAATGTTTCCTGGAGATGGCATATTTTTCCAGTATTTTCGTAAGATTAAAAAATCTTCTACTCCAGTTAAATCTTTGCCTATAACACGATAAGATCTGGCATCTAAATTATAGATCAAACTGTTGATCAAACTTCCTTTCCCAACGCCGTCCCAACCTTCAAGGACAATCACTACTGGAATACCATCTACAATGAGTTGTCTTTGCAAAGCAGCCAACCTTAACGACAACTCTTTTTTCTCCCATTTATATTGATCTCTTGGGAGACTTTTGGACAAATCAATTTGGCTCAACATAAGAAAGAAATCACTTTTTTATATAAAATATAAAAAGCGAGTAGAAAACGAATCAATCGTATTCACATTCTAAAACAAGCTTTTTACCCTCAGGACAATTTATAATCACTCGATCTACACAACCTTCAATGGATACAACCTCCACTTTGTAGGAGCCATCATCTGTAGAAAGTTCCACCCTATTTTCTTGTTTGTCCTGAGAAATCTCTTTAATAGGATTCTCCTCAGATAAGGAAGGATCCGATCCTGCATCTGCTTCAATAGGATTGTCTTGATTGGGAGTCATTGAAGAATTCAAAGGAACAAAATCTTTGGACTTCTTATTAGATTCTTGGGAACGATCTCCAACTCTCTTTCTGCCTGATAAAAAATTTTGCATAATAAAACGATCTCTTTGTCCTACATGTCCTTTCGAATCACAAGACTGAGCTCAAGCCTTCTGTGCTTTTTAGAATCTTTATTCAAGGGCTCTTCAGTGGATTTGGGAATTAGAGGCATGCTGTCTCCAAAACTACTGAGCTGCTCCATCCTAGAACCCTCTAGGCCATAATAGTTGAGCGTTTTTCGAACCTCATTTCCCTGAGCTATTGAAAGCTCCCAGGGATCAAAGTTTTCATTTTCAGTCGGAACCGCTGAGTGGGAATCAATTCTTACATCTAAATGAATATGCTTCTCTAAAATCCATGACATCCCTTGCATTACATACACTCCCCAATTAGTGAGTTTTGGAGTATTCCCGACAAAAAGGGGCCTGTCATCGTTGTAAGGCATTACAACACGAACATGATCCCCTTTCACTTCAATTTGGATTGGATCTTCGGGTTTGATTTCGTTGATCTTCAGTCGTCTGTAAAAGTCTTCCATAATCTGGTACAAGATCGCTATGTCGATTGAACTTGTTTCGTCAGAATTTTTCATTGTAGAATCAGACCTGCCCATAATTTGATCGACCATGCTGCCTTTTCTACCCTCGGGTTGGGAAACTGGGGAAGATTTTGGAACACCAGCCATGTATGGATCTTGAAAGTAACGAGTGGTAGCCCTCACAACTTCCTCATCCATTGAAAGAATCCACAAAACCATAAATAAAGCCATCATTCCAGTCGTAAAATCAGCGTAGGCAACTTTCCAAGCGCCTCCATGATTAACGAATCTTTCTAATGATTTCATAATGTCCCTGTTTGCATACGTTGAGACTAGTTGGACTTGGTATTTTTAAGAAGCTCTTCAAGCTCATCTGCAGTTGGCTGAATGCTTTTATCAAGAGCTCTTCTACCAATCTCAACGGCCATGATCGGAGCCAATCCCTTGGCAAAACTAGAGACAGATTTTTCAATAATGTGGTAATATAAAAACTCCGCTTCTTGATTTAATTTTACAAGACGCGCTAGAGGATTGAAAAATCCATAAGATAAAAAAATACCCAAGAAAGTTCCTGAAAGTGCAGCAGCCACTTTTTTACCCACTGTTTGAGGGTCTTCTAGAGCAGACATCGTATTGATGATCCCTAATACAGCAGCCACAATCCCAACCCCTGGTAAAGAATCCGCCACAAGATCCAAAGCTTTTACGGATCGGTCTGCTTGTGCAGTTTTAGCTTTTAATTCTGTAGCTAGAACACTTTCGAGTTGGTCTGGCTTGATTTTACCATCAATCAGCGGCCTAAGTGCATTGCATAAAAATTCAACTTGATCCTGATCGGCTAAGAAAGTTTTGTATTTAGAAAAAATAGAGCTGCTTTTTGGGTCATTGACATGTTCATCCATAGCGATAAGGCCTTTACGACGACCCACTAAGAATACTTCGTATAGAAGTTGTAGCAATTCTATGAATCTTTGCTTTCTTCCCCCAGATCCTTTAAAAGCTACAATAAAATCATTCACAATACTTTTCAAAACCGCTGCAGGACTTGAAATAACAATAATTCCTAAAGCGACTCCACAAATGATCAAAATTTCCCCAGCATGGACTAGGGTCATTAATGCCCCACCGGACATAACAAATCCAGCTAAACAAGCTCCGATGCAAATGATTAAACCTATTCCTAAAAGCATGTTGGTGTTCCTTTATTAAAAACTAGTTTTTTGTAAAAAATGATTTCAAACTCAAGATAGTGTGGGATAAAATTTGGCTTATTCTAGCTTCGGACAAATCAAACACAACAGCAATCTCTGAAAGTTTCATTTCCTCGTAGTAATACATCACTAGAATCTTTTTCTGCTGATCTGGCAACTGCTTAATTCGATCTCTTAAAATATTTATATGATCTCTCCGATCGCAAACATCCCGTATATCTTGTTCATTCGGATCCGCCAGAATATCAGACAAAGAACCAGAATCGCCTCCAGATTCAGAATTGGGATCAGAATCTACTGAGATCATATAAACTGGCTGAGTATCTTTTAAAAGTTTATGATAGGCTGCTAAAGAGATATTTAAATCAGCTCGGACCTCCTCTTGAGTGCATGGGCGGCCCAAACGAGCCTCTAATTGAGCGATGACCCCTTGAAGTTTTTTTGCCTTGGCCCGATCTCCCCGAGGTAGGTAATCAAGCTTCCTTAACTCATCTAAAATAGCACCTCGGATTCTGAAAGAAGCATACGTGCCGAGAGAACTCCCCTTTTTAGGATCAAATTGATTCACTGCAGTTATCAAACCCCGAACCCCTATACTGTAGATGTCTTCAACTTCAGCATTCTTAGGTAATAGGGGGAACATTTTACCGACTACACTTTTGACTAGTGGAAGATGATCTTGAATCAGTTGAGCTCTTTTCTTCTGGTCACTCTGAGTGATCCCATAGGCACTTCTTATAGAAGGCACAGATTTAACAGAGGGTTTCTCAATCTTGATTTCTTCGACTTTTTGCTCTTCTACCACAGGAAAAAATAGAGATCTAATAAATGAATAATAACTCCTAAACTTTTTCTAATTTAGGAGTATCTTTAGCCGTTGATTGCATGCTATAAATGTAGACACAAAATAACTTAAAAACAATTCCCAATGTCACAGAGCCTATAAAACCAAAAATTATCATATTTAGAAGCTCATCACCAAGATACATGCGAAGTGAAAAACAAGATATAAATCCAAACAAGGATGCTATTAAAACTATAGGGTTGCCAAAGTGAATCATGATAGGGATAGGTTTAGTTGGAAAGTAAATGACGAGGAAATGTATGTGTCAACAAGTAGTTTACAATATTTTCTGAAAAATCATCGGTTATACTTTGACCGTGGCAAAGCAATAAAGAAGTCAAACCACTACCAAAGACAAAAGACCATAACTTTGTTGGATTTGAGAGTTCATCTACGTGAGTAAAAATCATGTGGGAACTCTTAGCTTTTATGCCAAAATGAATGGATTTTTTCAAGACATCGCTGTCGTAGGCGGCATTTAAAACCAACACTCTTGATGTGATGCCCATCAAATCTAACTTCTCACCCACCTGACTCCAATTTTGGGAATCCAAACAAACTCCCGGAATATCATAAAAAATCAGATCGTTTTCTGAAACATCCTTCAATTCATCTGAATGTCGGCATAATGAAACTCCTAATACTTCGCAAAAAACCCTGAGCGCGTCATCAGAATTAGGAACGTCGCTGTCCAATTTTAAAACATGAACTCTATTTTGGTTAAAAAAGACCTCATTCACCAATAATTTACACAAAGCAGTGGTTTTACCGACGCCAGGAGTTCCAATAAAAGCTACTTTGTTTGTCCTTGGAAGTACTTTTAAATTTGAAAATTCACTTTTTAAGAAACTAGAAATGTCTGACAATGCATGAGCAATGGGTAATTTTTGAATATGCTCCCACTGAGGGTGAGACTCCAATCGGTTCATTAATTCTTGATCAAAACCCGCAGAAGATAAAATTTGAGACAAAGAACTTTTTGATTTAAAAATAACTTCTCTGGATCGTTTTGCCTCTTCCGATTCATTTTGAGGATGATAAGCCTTTCCAGCTTGCATCTTGGGCTTGTAGTCTGGATTGCCAGCAGTTGGTTCATTGGATTTCTCCGATTTTATTGGGAGAAAATCAGGGGTCCCTTGCTTCTCTTTATTTTCTTTGAAATTTTTTGAGGGTGCCTTCTGTTCCACTTCATTGGGGACGGTAACAATCACCTCTAGTTTTGGAGAAGTCAAAAAACGAGCGAGCCCCTGTCCGTCAATCTGCTTCACTGAGATTACTTTGGCTTTGTCACCCAATTTTTCACGGATCACTTTGACTGCCTCCTCTGCGGAGCTTACAATGAGGCGAAAGCGTTTGCCTCCTCCTGCTTCGGTTGTCTCATTTATCTGGGATGCCATATACTATATTGAAAAATTAATCATTAAAGTTTAAAAAGCTACACTCCAGCTACCTGTCCAGAGGCATTTGCAACCCCTAAATATTCACGAGGGATCTGAATCGTTCCATAATTTTGAACTTCCGTTTGATTGGGCAACTCATGAAAAGCGAGAACAGACAATCTTGGAAATGTAGGTTCAAAAAACCTTTTCAAAGCTAATCTCAACTCGGCGGCTGTGATAATAAGGGGAGGTAAACCAGTCTCAGACATTTCATTGATTTTAGGAGCCATTTCCTGCAACAAGGCTTGGGTCAAGGTAGGATCCATTGCAAGACCGATCTCAAACTGGGTTCTTTGAACCCGAGAAATCATCACTTGTTCCAACTCAGGATCCAAAGTAAGCGATTGAATGATATTGGGCTCACTTTCATATTCTGGAACAAAATACATGCCTAG
Organism: uncultured Opitutia bacterium; assembly: GCA_913049555.1. Taxonomy (GTDB): domain Bacteria; phylum Verrucomicrobiota; class Verrucomicrobiia; order Opitutales; family CAJWYM01; genus CAJWYM01. The sequence continues at coordinate 8,693 of CAJWYM010000035.1, read as the reverse complement.
TTTTCTTCGTGCCTGTTCCGATAAGTCATCAGGATTTTTAGTTGCCGATGCATAATCCGCAATAGTCTCCAAAATTAGAGTAAGATTCTTAATAGAAATTTTTTCTCTCAAAAGATTCTGTAAAACTCGCTGAATCAAACCAACGTTTACCAAATCAGGGAGTAATTCGGAAATCAACGTAGCATTTTTATCACGGACCATATCAATCAGTTGTTGAGTGCCTTCTCTTTCAAGAATAAAATGAGCATTTTCTTTCAGAACATCAGATAAGTGAGTCACCATAACCGAAGATGCGTCTACAACTGTGTACCCCGAAATCTCAGCGTTTGTTTTCTCATCTTCCCCGATCCAAAGTGCTTGCAACCCAAAAACGGGTTCAATCGTTTCAATCCCATTGAGAGAAGCACTGGCAGTGCCAGTAACATCCATCGCTAAGAAACGATCTGGAACAACCGTTCCCGCAGCAATTTCTTTGTTTCGCAAAACAAATCGATAGGCATTCGCCTCTAGTTCGATGTTATCTCTCACCGCAATCGTAGGAATCACCATTCCCATATCTTTTGTGAAGTTAGTCCTACATCCTGTGATTCGATCTAATAAATCTCCCCCGCGCTTTCTATCTGCCAAAGTTAAAAGGCCATAGCCCATTTCAATGGCAAACACATCCACTTCAATCGCCTTTTGAATATTGGAGGGAACAGAACTTTCTGGACTGGAATCGCCACCACCATCAGTAAGCTGACCTGCATTGTTGGCACCAGGCAAGGCAGCGGCGGTTGGTAATCCTTGTATTTTAAGCTCTGATTCTTCCTTCTTTTTGACTTTATTTAAAAGGTATGAAGCATAAAAACAAGCAACGGACAAGATGAAAAAAGGAGTAAAAGGCATTCCAGGAAGAAGTGCAAAAGCCAACAACATTCCACCCGCAATTGCGATTGCTCTAGGATAAATCGTTAACTGCTTGCCTACAAATGCTCCAAGATTTGACTCCTCAGAGGATCTTGTAACTAAAATCCCCGCAGCGACAGAAACAATGATCGCAGGAATTTGAGTCACTAATCCATCCCCAATAGATAACAGAGTATAAACCTCCAAGGCCTTCCCTACGGGATAATCTTTTTGAAAAACACCAATTAAGATACCCCCAACTACATTGATCAAAGTGATAAATATACCTGCAACAGCGTCCCCTCGAACAAATTTACTGGCTCCATCCATAGAACCATAAAAATCGGCTTCCTTCTGAATAGAAATCCTTTTCTGGGTAGCATCCGACTCTGAAATCAGACCCGCATTGAGTTCCGCATCGATTGACATTTGCTTCCCGGGCAAAGCGTCCAATGTAAAACGAGCAGTCACTTCTGCAATCCGTCCAGCACCCTTAGTAATTACTATAAAATTGATGATGACCAGAATTAGAAAAACGACAGCTCCAACAATATAATTTCCACCGACAACAAACGATCCGAAAGCATCGATGACAGCGCCTGCATCCGCTTCCCCTAAAATCAATCGAGTTGAAGCTATGTTCAATCCCAATCTGTATAGGGTCACCGCTAAAAGCAAGGTAGGAAAAACAGAAAATTCAGGGGGATTTTTTATATAAATTACTGTCAACAGAACAAGCAAAGAAACGGCAACACTAAACACTAAAAGTAAATCCAATACGCCTTTAGGAATTGGCAGAACAAGAAGAGCAACCGTCCCAAATAACCAGAGAACAAAGATTAAGTCAGTTTGATTGCTAAATTTCCCGAATCGGGCTTCTAAATTTTTTAATACGCTCTGCATAATGGATGAAACTACTTAGCTAACAATCTTCTGGCCTTAAGTCGATGGAAATAGTAACTGTGCGATTTATAAACATAGGCTAGTATCTCGGCAACTACTTGGTAAAGTTCCATAGGAATGGACCTTCCAACGACTCCATATTTAAATAACATTTGAGCAACGGGTTTATTTTCAACCATAGGAACATCATGAGATTTGGCAATTCTCTTTATTTTGCGAGCAAATAAATTTTGACCTTTGGCTACAACAACAGGTGCTTTATCCTGTCCTCGCTCATATTTTAAAGCGATTGCAAAGTGAGTTGGATTGGTAACCACAACATCTGCAGTTGGAACATTTGTCATCATCTGTTTACTCAGAATCTGCATTGCTTTCGCTTTTTGCTGGTTTTTAATTTCTGGATTTACCTCTTTACTCTTTCGATCTTCTTTGACCTCTTCTTTAGTCATTTTCATCTCCTGAGTGTTTTTATGTTTCTTCCAAATATAATTAATGATAGCAATAATCGCTAATAGAAAGATAAGACGAATTAACATCAAACGAAATAGATCGAAAATAAATTCACCCACATGATTCAAAGGAACAGGGGTGAAAAAAATCGGATCCTTCATAATATCAAGCACTAACAATGCAACCACACCAGCAATCGATACAAACTTTAAAAAATCGATGCCGAAATTAACCAAACTATCTGTGCCAAAAATTCTTTTGAAACCAGTGATGGGATTCAATTTTTCAAATTTAAGACCCAAGACTTTTGGGGTGAATCTAAAACCGGTTTGTAATCCTTCGGTAATAATTCCGGTAACCAAAACCGTTCCCATAAGGGGCATTAAAATCCCAACCACTCCTGTTAAAGAACTCATTAAAGTGAACTGGATTCCCTCCATAGTTACATCTAATTCATTTATATGAGCTAAGACATTTGTTGTAATCAACTTCATTTGACTAGCAAAAGAACTGCCAAGATAACTAAAGACCAAAAGAGTCGCAACAAGGGTTGTTACCATGCTCAGCTCAGGAGCTTTTGCAAAATTGCCTGAAGCTCTAGCATCCGAAAGCTTCTTATCGGTGGGGTCTTCTGTCTTCGATTCTTTATCTTGGTCTGACATTTCGATACTAGTAAGTCAATAACTCAAGCATATTTAATGCCGACTGACCAGACTTCTTCACAATATAACTCACAATCAAAGCAGCCGATGAAGCCAAAAGGGTGAAACCTGCAATAATACGAACCGCAAAACTAGTGATGAAAACATTCACTTTGGGTGCAGCTTTTCCTAAGATCGCGAACGTTATATTGATCATAAAGTTCAAGGCAATAAAGGGGGCTGCAATCAACAAACCCACCAAAAAAATGGACGAAGTGTCTCTAACAAATTGATCAATACTCTTAATTTCAAGCATCGATTGACCTACCGGAACAATTTCAAAACTTTTAACAAAGCCCCGCAAGACTTCATGGTGAATACCCGTAATAAAAAAAACCAACAGTCCCAAATAAAAAAGAAGCGTTCCAATTGAAGACGAGTTGGACCCAGTAATAGGATTTAAACTTTGGCTTGTAACTAATCCGATACTAGTTGAAATCAATTCACCGGCTAATTCTAAAACAAAAAATGTAATTCGAACCGCCATCGCCATGTAGAGACCGATAAAAATCTCATTGATCATTATTAAGATGACTCCGATATAATGCTTTGCTAAAGACAAATCATGCGGTATATATTGATGAATTAAAAGTGATATAAAAATACCTAGAGCGACTCTCATTCGAACTGGAATGAATTCTCCACCAAAGAGAGGAATACCAATAAAAAAAGCTCCTAATCTTGCAAATACTAAAAATGCAAGAACGATGTTAGTAACCTCAATTGTCACGGTGCCATTTGGGGTATTTTCTCAAAGATGCTAACCGCATACTCGGTCATTTTAGTCAGCATAAAATGCGCTGAAAAAACAATCATCATTGAAACCGCAACTAGCTTAGGGACAAAAGTTAAAGTCTGTTCTTGAATACTCGTAATAGATTGAATCAAACTGATACTTACACCAATCCCAATCGCTGTTCCTAAAATAGGAGTTACCAAGATTAGGCCTGTTTGCAACAAAGTGCTCAATAAATCTACAGCGTATTCCAATGTCATATTGTAAAACTTTCAACTACAGACTTAACAATTAAATACCAACCATCAACAAGAACGAACAATAAAATCTTAAATGGAAGAGAAATAACTACAGGGGGCATCATCATCATACCCATAGACATCAATGAAGAAGCTACAATAAAATCAACAATGATAAAGGGAATAAATATTAAAAAGCCCATCTGAAAAGCCGTTCTCAATTCACTCATGATAAAAGAGGGCGCAACAATCGTCAAAGGCAACTCTTCAACCGTCATTTTTCCACGTCTAGACAATTCTATAAAGAATTCTATATCCGCTGCACGGGTCTGTTTAATCATAAACCCTTTTAGATGACCAGTAGCAGCATCCAATGCCTCTCCGGACTTCATATCTTCCTCCATGTAGGGAACGATGGCGTCGTCATAAATTCGCTCCCAAATAGGAGCCATAATAAAAAACGTCAAAAATAAAGCCAATCCAACCACTATTTGACTGGAAGGCGCTTGGACACCAATGGCAGTTCTAACAAAACCCAAAACGATCGTTATGCGGATAAAACTGGTCATCATGATAACAATTGAGGGTGCGAGCGTTAGAATAGTCATGGCTATAACTAACTGAATGCCCACACCAAAGTCTCTGGTATCATCGATCCCGTTGATATCTATTGAAAATCCAGAACCCCCACCCGAGGACTGTGCTAACAAGTCAGAGGATAAAAACGAAATTATATAAATAAAAAGGAATGAATACGAAAAAACTTTTTTCATTCTGATTTCTCCAAATCCTGCAATTCTTTATTAAAGGAATTTTCAAATTCTGAATGGTCACTGCCAAATTCACTTAATTTTGTGATAAAACCGGGACCTACACCAAGCAATACTTTACGATTCATACATTCAGCCAATACTAAAAACTGACGGTTTCCTAACATGCTGGTTTCAATAACTCGAATATTTTTGTTGGAATTTAATCCTGAAAAACCAGATAGCATTTTCTTCTTATACAAAACATAAAATGCAATGCCCCCAGCTATAAATAAGAACGCGTAGACTGAGATTAGAAAATAAGGAGAGGAGGCATCACTTCTTGATTTCAGTAAATTGTCAGGAGCTGTTTCTTCAGCAACCTCATCTGACTTCTCTTTATCCTCTAACAAGAAGCTACTTGCATCTAACTGAAACGTAGCAGTTAGACAGATAAATAAAACAAGTAAAATTCGTTTCAATGCTATACGGCAGACTCAACTACTTCCGTTACTTTAACACCAAACTTATCTTCAACTACGACCACTTCTCCATAAGCGATCAGTTTACCATTGGCCATAAGAGCGACAGGTTCTTTTGCCTGTTGCTTCAACTGGACTACGGTTCCAGGGGACAGTTCTACCAACTCTCTCATAGGCAACTCACAAGTTCCTAACTGAACTGTAACATTTACTTTAACATCTAAAACTACATCAAGATTTTTACCTTCCATAACTTCCTTTCAAATAAATTTATTCCATTCGCGTGTGCGTAATTTTTATTGCGGTTTTGTCTGCCTCAACCCCAACTTCACCTTCAAAACAAACTTTACCTTCAACCCGAAGTAAAACATTCGAGATTAGTTCATTGGGTAACTCTAAAATATCACCCGCCCGCAATGACAAAACTTCATTAATGCTGAGATCGAATGTGTCCCATTCAGCAGACACTGGAACATTTATATTGTCATAAGAAGAATGCCAAGAAGATACCTTCGCTCCGTCAGCAAGAGAAATTTTGTTATCCTTGTCCTTCTCTGCCAATTGCTGGACAATTGGATTCATGGTGTAGTAAGGGAGTCCAAGAGTAATGAATCCAGAAACATCTCCGAATGTGGCTTCCATCTCAATAGTAAGCATAAGGGAGTCTTTAGGCGAAGTTTGCAAAAATCTACCACTACTTTCTCTACCGATAATTTTTGGGGATACAGGGTAAACGTCTTCCCACTGCCTACAGAATTCTTCAACAACAATATTGACTGCATCATCAATCAAAGCCTTTTCAATGTCTGTAAGATCTCTTTCGTCTGTAGTGGACAAACCTTGCCCGCCAAGAAGAATTTCAACAATACTCACCGCTAATCTAGGACTTATGTTAAAAACACAAACACCATTGATTTCTTGCATCTTAAAAAGTCGAATGCATGCGGGTTCTCCTAAATCTTTAGTAAAATTTTTGTATGAATTAGATTCAAATTTAGTGAGTTGGAGGGTAAGCTCCTTCCTAAGAAACATAGAGAGGTGACCCCCCAAATAATGAGCAAAATGCTCAGAACGAGATTTAACTTTTTGAAGATCTACTTCAGAAAAAATAACAGGATTGGTAAAATCATATTTCTGAACAGCCAAAGTAGAGGGATTTTTGACTCGAGAACCATCGCATCTTAAAACTACATTTAAGTCGTCTGAGGACACATCCCCAAAAAGATTATCAATCTCATTTTGATTGATACCCTCTTCATCAACCTCTACTGAATCCGATTCCTCAGCCATTACTGTATAACCATGTCTGTTATGAAAATCTCTTTGATGAGTCTTTCCTGCAAAACTTTTTCAAAACTATTGACAAGTCTAGTTTTGAGAGTGATTCGAACCCCAGGATCTTGAACATCAACAAGGGTCAAGGATTGCAAGATTCCATTTGTAGCATCCTTGAGCTTATGAAGGTTTTCCTCGCACTTTTGTTCAAATTGAGGATCCGTGCCCTCAGCTGTAAATTGTAACTTAATCAGCCTGCTTTTGTATGGAGAATGAAGATTTGTAGTGACTGGATCAAAAACATATTTATGCATAACAGTGTGACCTTCAGGCAATTCTTCCGCTTCCTCAGTCTCAACGGTTTCAGCAGGATCCACGGAAGTTTCACCCCCCATTCCATTCACTAGATAAAATAAAACCCCCCCATTGATCCCGCAAATTATTAAAACTACAATAATAGTTTGTATTAAATTGCCACCACCAGATGGCTTTTTGGGTTCTTCAGAATCTGGTAATTCTTCAATAGTATCAGCACTCATTAATATTAGATATTTTTAAATTATAATTTAGTCAATCACAGGTTTACCTAACGCTTAAGATTTACAGCCTCTGATAACAATTGATCGGTGGTTGTAATGATTCTAGCCCCTGCTTGGAAACTACGTTGAGTAGTGATCATCTGAGAAAACTCTTCTGTCAGGTCGACATTGGACAATTCTAAAGTTTTAGATCGAATCAAACCCAGTCCGCTGTCCCCAGGAATTTGTGCTGCAGCAATCAACCCTGCAGAATCATTGTTGTTGTTCGTGAAAATTCCTTTACCTTGTTCATTTAAGCCTTGCGGGTCTCTAAAGTTTTGGAGGCGAACCACTCCCTTAGTGGTGTCAGTGGTGCCATCACTAAGAAGTAAACTTACCTGTCCCTTGACATCTATTTCTACAGATTCTAAAACTTCGGTAGTTTTTGGGGTGTATGCAACATTGATAAAAGTATCATCGGTTCCAATCAATCTAAAACCATCCGTATTTACAAGATTGCCCTCCTCATCAATTCTAAAATTGCCGGATCTAGTAAACATGTCAGTTCCCACTGCAGCTCCAGCATCGTCAAACTCCCTTAAGTTAAAAAAACCTCTACCATCAATAGCCAAGTCAGTGCTTACTCCGGTGGAAACAAATGAGCCCTGTGTGAAATTTGTTGAAATCGCATCAATTTGGACTCCACCGCCCATTTGCAATCTAGAAGAAGTGTTGGGTTCTCCGTTTCCAGAAGCTGCACTAGAACGCTCTAAAGTATCCACAAAATTCTGGGCATACTCAACTCTGGATCGCTTGAAAGCTGTAGAGTTGACATTCGCAATATTATTACCAATCGTCTCAATTCCCTTTGAAAAACTTTTAAGTGCGCTTACACCAGTACTCAATGCTCCATTCATTTCAACCTCCTTGTTGTTTGTTTTTAAATCTAATTAGTTAGTAGTTGGTAGTTCAACTTTAAGAATCTCTTTGATATCATAGGAAACTCCGTTGACCGTCACCTGTATTACATCACCGCTTTTAGAAACAGAATCTACAACCCCCTTAATCTCAACGCCTCCAGCACTGTTCATAGTGACCTCTTTTCCAAGATAAGCCTGAGAAGCAACGGTGTATTGATCGTTCATTCCGCTTTCAATCACATTTGTAAACTTATTCATCTGCTCTAATGAAGTAATGCTAGCCATTTGAGCAATAAAATCAGTATCTTTCATGGGCTCTAGTGGATCTTGGTTGGCAAGTTGGGTAGTCAACAACTTAAGAAATTGATCCATTCCAAGATCACTCACAGCATCGTTGCTGTTTCCAGAATTTGTAGTCGATGCAGTTTGATTAGAAGCAGCAGATGTTAAAGCAGCAATGTCCATAATGAGCCTGATTTTTTGAGTTATTTAATATCTATAATAGGGTAAGCAAGCTCGATGCCGTTTTGCTTAGCAGTGTTTAAAATATTTTTCCAACCAGCATCTAATTGCTTCGAAAATCCGGGAGAATCAGATATAAAGTGGGCTTCAATTTTTTTTCCAATCATCTTTAGTCGAACAGTGATCGAGCCCTCTGGGACATTCAACGTAAATCGAAATGTATCCTGATTAGAAGAACGAAAACGTTCCATTTGTCTTAAAATTTTCTGAGACGTTTCGTAGGAAAGAGAGGAAGTGGAATGCTTATCAGCCGATTGTTGATTTTGACCAACCGACTCTGAAGAATATGGATTGATCGCGCTTAGAACAA
>CAJWYM010000034.1 GCA_913049555.1 uncultured Opitutia bacterium | reverse complement strand
AACATCACTTTAAAAGAATCTCGTCAAACTATTTGTAAATTATTTTTACACATTACAATAAATAACGTATCAATAATCATTTATATTCTTAAATATTTAATAATTTAGCAAAAAATCTATCTCAATAGGCTGAAAATTAAACCAATTTGAAATAAATTTACCATTTGTGTATAAATTTTAAACAGTTCTTCTTCTAAGATTCCCAATTAAGATGAAATCCTAACACTCAATTTCGAATGACTTGAAGTTGACTTTGTCCAGTTGAAAGCTTTTCAACTGAGATCTTAGTAGCTATTCTTTCTTTTAACAAATCCACATGTGAAATAATCCCTACCGTTTTATTTCGTTGACGCAATCGCTCTAGAGCATCGATAGCAACCTCAAGTGCTTCCGAGTCTAAAGTTCCAAAACCTTCATCAATGAACAAAGAATCAATCCGAATGGATCTGCCTGCTAAATCCGAGAGACCTAGGGCTAAAGCAAGACTTACAAGGAAACTCTCTCCACCAGATAAGCTCTCCATAGGTCTATTTTCAGATGCTTGATAATGATCCTCTATTTCTAATTGTAAATCCTCACCTTCTTTAGATTTTTGAATGGAATATCGGTTGTTTAAATGAACTAAATGTTTGTTTGCATGGAGAATCAAAATATCGAGGGAGATCGTTTGAGCAAATTTCATAAATTTGGATCCATCCGCAGATCCAATTAAATCCTTTAGTTTCCTCCAAACCGCTAATTGAATTTCTTCTTTTTCTAAAGCTTTGGTACGAGCCCGTTTCAAATCCCGATTTTTTTGGTCGCTTTTTAACTTATTCTGAAGATTGCCTTTATTTAGAAGATCTTGCTCCTTTTGTATTTTGCTGTTTTTAATTCCCTCTAAGAAGCTTTGTGCATTCTCCCCCTCTAAGACACCCTCTTTTAATAATTCTGATATTTTTTTTTGTCCCTGTTTTATAATTGCTTGTAATTCTACAAGGCGATCCTCAATCCTTCGTTGATCTTTTTCTAAAGAGAGAAATGTCTTTTCATCTATTTGAGCATTTTGCAAAGACTCTATGGTCTTAAAACTAGAACTTTGAATCTTGGATAACAAAGATTTTAAATTGATTTCATAAGTTGATTTTAGTCGTTTTACAATTTCTTCATGCTCTGTCAGTTTCACTGAAAAGGATCTACATTTATTCCCTAATTCGGAATAAGAAGTCTTAAATTCAAGCAAAGACTCTTTGCGAAAACTCATCGATGCGAACTTGTCTTTTTCAAAAACAATTTCGGGCATTTGCAACAACTGCTCTTCCAATCTTTCGATGCCGTCTTCCGCTCGAATTTTCTTATCCTGCAACTCTTGTTTTTTGAGTTTAAGCGCATCCAATTGACTCTTTTTATTGGAGTAAAATTGCGCGCGTTTTCTTAGGTCTAAAACAAAAGGATCTATCTCTTGCGACGTTTCGTTAAAACCAAAATTTTCAATTTTTCCTAAAAGTTTGAGATGGTGCTTGTGCCATGATTTTAGTTCTACGATACAATTTTTTGAGGATTCTTTGCTGTTTATGATTTCATTTTTTTGATTCTCTTGAGATCTAAGTTGTTTTTGATAGCTATCCTCTGCAAGCTGACATTCTTTCTCAAGGTCTTTTAAGCTGAATTCTGATAGGTTGTCTTCCTGAGTATAAGGATGCTCTTTGGAACCACACAGAGGGCATTCTTCCTCTTCTCTTAATGCGGAGCGATGTTCATCAAAAGTGGCGATCCATTGCGTTTTTTTAAAGTGGTCTTTTTTAAGCAAAAGATCTCTTTTTAAAATCTCGATTTCCGATTGATTTTGCTTTGCTTTTTCCACTCCTTTCAAAAGAGAGCGGTCAAACTCTTCACAGGCAGTCTTTTCACTCTGAGAGACCTCAAAATTAATTTTGACTGGACCTAAAATGGAACGAAGCGATTTTAAAAATTGATTGAAATGAGTGTTTGCAGACTTACGTGCATTTTCCTTAAACCCAATTATGCCTATGATATCAGGCAAATGATTGGTAATTTCTTGGTCTCCAGAATTTTCCCGTAGCCAACTCTCGACTTCAGACAATTGTAATTTCACAGTATTCCACTGAGAACTGTACTGATCTAAAATCTTTTTTCCAGCATCCAATTTTGAATGCAATGCATAAAAAAGATTGAGTTCCACAGATTTCAATTGCTTTTGAGAGTGGTTTCGTTGCTTTTCTGTCTCATTGAATTGATTGACTGCTTGATCTAGGCGTTTTTTGTTGTCCAAAAACAAACCTAAATCAACTAGGTAAGGATTTGCTTGTTTATGAAGATCGAGCTTTCTGAAGGATTCCTGTTTCTTTTGTTTTTCCAAGAGAACCTTTTCCTGAGAAGCTAAGGATTTTTCTATTTCTGATCTCAATTGCTTCAAGCTTTCAATCTTTTGAATTTTTTGATCCGAGCCATATAGAGTTTTTTCAACGGCTAACAATCGATGCTCACATTCCTCCAAAACTTGCTTGATTTCAATCAACTGGTCCTCATCAAAAAGCAATATTTCTTGAACACTTCTTTTTTTTGTTTCTAAGCTGAGCTCTAAGAATTTATGTTTTTCAAAAGCAAGAGTTCCAATTTGTGAATAGATTTTTGTTCCCGTCAAACTCTCTAGAAGCTCGGCTCTTTCATTTGATTTTGCTTTTAAAAAACGAGCGAATTCTCCTTGAGCCAATAGAACACTCCGAAGAAATCGATCATAATCTAATCCAAGAATTTCCTCTATTTTCAATGCACATTCACGCACATTTTGAGCCAGTGTTTCTCCAGTATGGTTATAAATATATCGACTGACAGATTGGAATTTACCATTGGCTTCTTTTCTAGCCCTGTGCAGGTGCCACTCGGCTCTGTATACATGATTTTTAACTTCAAAAGCTACCTCGGCTACCGATTCCCCCGATTGTCGGTTCATCATATTATGGGGATTCTCATGCCCATACCGGGAAGCACGTCCATAAAGGGCTAGCGTGATGGCATCCAAAATTGTTGACTTTCCAGAACCGGTTGCGCCAACAATTGCAAAAATACCGCAACTTGCTAAAGGTTCTGAAGTTAAATCAACGATATGTTCCCCACGCAGTGAGTTTAAATTGAATATGCGAATTTTTAATATTCTCATTCAATCTCCTCAGTAAGACTTGAAAATGCAATTTGCAAAGACTCTTTTGAATCAGAATCTAATTCGTCTGTTTGTGAAAGCAATTGATCGAATACACTTTTAGGATCACTCAAAACTTCCTCTAGTTTTGAATAATTCTCTATCTCTCCCCCAAATGCTGAACTTAAAGTTTTATAGGTCGTTGCGCGGACCACCTTGATTACATCGAAATCTAATTTTTCTTGCAGCTTCGAAACCTGCTCCTGAATATCCGTTTCAAGACTACCGTCTTGAACCATTAATTCCACCCAAGGACGCAATTGTAAGTTGTTGAATTTTGAAGCTAATAAAGTGGACTCAATTTCACTGTAAGAGCATTTAATTTGCTTCAGCTCGCGAAATCTCGGAATCACTAAAGGCTGATTTTCAATCAAACCCTTAGAATCAAAATCTAAAATCCTGACTTCTTTAATATCACCAGCTTCGCTGAAACTTAATTGAATTGGAGATCCCGAGTAGCGAATCCATTCATGAGCTCCAGCCATTTGAGGCTTGTGGATGTGCCCCAGTGCAATATAAGAGAAAAAATCTGAAAAAACATCTGTGCCAACATCTCCAAGGCCTCCAATATGGATCAATCGCTCGCTCTCAGAAGTTTTAGAGCCCAAAACAGTTAAGTGCCCAGTTGCCAACAGAGGACAATCGATACCTTGAGAGATAAAAACTTCTGAAGTTTCGTGATAGGAATTTCGAATACCAGCAGCCAAATTCTGTTTGATTTTATCAATATTTTCACCGGAGTTTCCAATTCGCAAATCCCGATCTCTTAAAAATGGGATCATAGCAATCGCAAGCTTAGGAGAATCTCGGTCTGGAATATAAAGAATTCTATCTTTAGGATCCTCTGGTAGAAAGCCTACAATAGAAACATCTAAAGCAGATAAAACATTTGCTGGAGATTCCAGTTGTTGAGCCGAGTCATGATTTCCACTAATGATTGCTAACCTGCATCCACCTTGCCTGTATAATCTTGAAATAAAATTAAAATACATCCATTGAGCAGATTGGGGTGGATTCGCTGAATCAAAAACATCTCCAGCGAGCAAAATTAAATCCACCGACTTTTTCTTCACTTGCTGAAGCAACCAGTCTAAAAACAGACGATGCTCCTCTAAACGATTTCGATCGCTTAAAGTTTTCCCTAAATGCCAATCTGCAGTATGAAGCACTCGGAACGGTTTTTCCAATTTTGTACCCGATTGAGTCATTCGGATTTTTTCTTGGGCCCGATATCAAAATCATCAAAATCATTGAGGACATCTTGATAAGGTTTGTCCTGCTTATAAATTTTCATAATTTCACCATGCTCATAATTATTGGTTGGAATTTTTTTAATGTAATCCCCGCACACGATGACTGTGTAACTTTTGGTTTTAGTAACTTCTCTACGAATAATGAGCATAATGCTTTTATTTTTGTAATAATTCCTTGGCCATGGATTGAGCTGTCTTTGAATTTCGATCTCCAAGCATTCTTGCAAGCTCCGTCAAACGATCTGATTTTTTCTTATGGATTGGACGAATACTGACATCTGTTGACGCATCTCCCTGCACTTTTTCAACAAGATAATGCTCATTTCCTTGGCACGCAACTTGAGGCAAGTGAGTCACACAAAAGACCTGATGATCCGAGGATAAACTTCCTAAAAGTCCACCAACAGAGCTGCCCACTTCTCCCCCGACATTTGCATCCACCTCATCAAAGACAAGAACCGGCGTGTTATCAAACTCTGCCAACACTGTCTTAAATGCTAACATAACCCTAGCGGTTTCTCCACTGGATGCAATTTTTCTCAATGGCTGCACTGTGTGTCCTGCATTTGCTGAGAACATAAACTCACAATAACAATCCCCCCATTCTTTTAAATCTTTCTCAGGTACAATTTCGATTCTTAATTGAGCCTTTTTAAAGCCAAGATCATTCAAAATTTTTGCAACTCTCTTTGAAAGTTCCAAAGCACATGTTTTTCGGCGCTTTCTAATTATGGCCGCTTTTTCTTCCAATTGATTTTTCCAAACATCTGCCTCTTTCTCTAACTCATGCAAGCGCTCATCCATATTGGATGAATCTGCAATTCTTTTTTGCATAGAATCCCGCTTGGCCTGAACTTGTTGGACATTCTGACCATATCGTCTTCGAAGTTCCATCCAACGATTCATTTTTCTTTTAATCTCTTGGATAGAGTGGACATCAATATCCATATTTGCATACAAGGCGCGAACCTCCGTAGATAGATCCTCGGTCTCCACTTGTAAATTTTCAATACGATCCAAAAATTCATCTAAGGTCGAATCAATCTCAGCCAATTCCTTGGCCGCTTTTAATGATTGGCCTGTTCGACTTAGGATTCCATTCGAGCCATTGAATGCCTCCTCAATGATATCTAAATTGTCTTGGTATTCTTGTGCACGCTCAATTCGATTGTAGTCATCCTCCAATCTTTCGACGGCTTCATCCGTCAATTCAAAAGCCTCGATCTGATCCAGTTGCGAACGTAAAAAATCCATCTCGTCTGGTGAAATTGCCGTAGTATTCTTTAAATGATCTATTTCTGACAACACTCCCGTCCAATTACTGTATAGGCTTTTATATTCAACCAAGACCGCTTTGTGACCTGAAAATAAATCTAAAAGTTCCAATTGGATTGAATTTTTAAAAAGTTTTTGGGGTTCTCCTGGCCCATGAAAATCAACCCAAAACTCTCCTAACTTCTGGAGATTGCCCAAGGTAGTCAAAACTCCATTCACAGAAATACGAGCCATTTTACCTCGATTGATCACTCGATGCAGCACTAGGGTATTGTCCTCGCAACAAGGCAATCCCAAAGATTCTAAATAAGGATCCATTGTGGAAGAATTCTCTATGTACAAAGAAGCCTGCACCTCAGCTGCATCTCCATGACTTCCAATGATTGTTTTCTCCATTCTAGCTCCTGCAAGCATACTAAGAGCTCCTAATAAAACGGATTTGCCAGCCCCAGTTTCACCCGTTACAGTGATCAAACCAGAACCGAAATCAAGAGTTAATTCCTCGATGAGAGCTACATTTCGAATATTTATATACTGAATCATTGTTTACTAAAATCAACCCCACTTTATAAAGGTTGAAATCATCAAGCAACTCTTTCATTTCATCCATGAATAAAAATCCAATCGAATCTTTTTTTGAATTACAAAACCTTTTCGTAATTGCTATTAAAAGGTTTGAAAAACAAAACCTACTCCCTCATTACGAGATTGGTAGGCCTTATTAGATCCGGCTAAAAAGAGCAATTCATTGATAAAAAGGGGTATCCATTGCAAAAAGAAAAGAGCCAAAACTATGGACTTATTTCTTTTAGAAGCCGGATGGATTCATTGGCAAATCGAAGGCCTAGAGTTTTGTAGCCCTCCAATGACATGTGCAAGTCATCCACCCTCATGGATACTTCTTTTGTTTTCCAATGAGGCGGTGACTCTCCAGTGTTTAGATCATCGGTATTGATAATCGAACAATTTTCAGTTGTTGCAGCCACTTTTTCCTGTGCTTGGCAAATCTCTTCCCACTCTGGATAAAACTTCTGCTTATTCCCTTTGCCATAATCACTCAATTTACCAATAACAAATGCAACGGGTATGTCTTCAAAGTCCTCTTTTAATTGACTGAATAATTTTCTTAAACTTTTTTCATACACAACAGAATGTCGTTCACGCGAATCCCTTTCTCCTTGCATCCAACAAAACACAACCGCTTTGATTGATTTGCCTTGAATTGAATCCTCTGCCTTTTTTAACAAAGAGTTGTATAGGATTCCATTTTCCTCTGGTAGAGGCTCTTTCGTATTGGGGATCTCTGGGTCTATTGTCCAGTTTGGGTGTGCAACCCAATCATGGACCCACATCCGAATCGGCCTTCCTCCAATAGCCTCTTTTACGACCACAATGTTTTCCTCTCCATACTCTTCGATCAATCTAGGTTCGAAAGTGAGCTTTTGGTCCATCCCTTGCATATTTGATTGCCCAGACAACAAAAACAAATACTTTCCGGAATCAGAGCCAAACAAACTGAAAGTTAGGATGCATAAAAGTATTAAAATATTAAGTCGCTTTTTCATAGTTTTTTCCGTTTTTTTGAGTTTGATTAGAGGAGGTCTTGTTAGGCAACGCTAGACCGGAATTCAAAATTTTCATAAGGAGCTTCTAGGGAGGATCCAAGACACTGCTGATAAAAATTAAATGCTTTAGAGTGGATTGTGACTTCAATTATTTGTTGGTTTCATGCGCGAAAATTCATTTATATCTATTTAATTGATCTATTCATTTAACAGCTAAGAATGAATTTCAAAATGGGAAGCTTCCTATTAAAAATTCCATCCGGATGGACTAACCTCCCGATAGAATTCTTTGGGCAGTGAGTCCGTGTTCTCTCAAGATTTTTAAACGAACAAGCCCCTTTCTCTTTCCCTCTACAGGGTAGATAAAGTACAAATCTCGATGAGTTGAAAGTGGGAAAATTCTACTATCCATTGCTTTATTCATTTTATCATCAATTACGTTTGCCATTCGAATCCTAACATTCACTGATTTTTGATCAAAGTACATAAAATGATCTTTATAGGCATCAATCTTTATTTTTTCATCCAAAGAATCCCCTAATACCAAAATAAGAGCTTGGTCCGATAAATTTACAAACCTTCCTGAACCTATCTTTAATTGATCTAATCCATCATTGAAAACAAAAACTTTGAATTGAGTTTTCGTTTCATTGGAAAGAAAAAGAATCAATGGATTTTTACAATTTTTTGGAATTGAAGCCGTCACTACAGGTCTGATTTTTTCAGAAAACAACTTGGTTTTTTTGGAGTAAAAATGAATCTCTCTTTCGCCCTCATATTTATAAATGCCTGACCTACGATGACTTGGAACAGAAATCTCAACTCGTTTTTCATTTGAAAAATAGACCCAATCATCCAGACGAGAATTGACGCTGAATACTCGAAAGGGGATCGAATCTGCGTATAAACTCTGCAGAATTAAAACAAAAGCGAAGGCGATAGATCGTTTATTCTTATTCATTGATATTTGAAATCCATTTGAACGATAACACTTGGAAGGCCCGCTTATCAAAAGCACCCTTTTCTTTTTGGATGACTCTTTGAACGATGGCCTCGCAAACAATAGAGGTAAGATTTGAGCTACCAGCGTGTTCTCCATAAGCCCGGATTCTAAATGTATCAGACCGAGGAGAAATAGAAGCTCCCATCAACTTTAAAAGATCCCCCTGGGTCAAGCTTGTGGGAGATGCCAAAGAGCTGTTCAGAGAATAATCAGCATTCGGATATCTATTTTTCATAGTGTTCGTGAAAGACAATTGATTCATATCTACGGCATTGAATTCAGTCCCATCGATCGTCTTTGCTTTATTTATTTTTGTCGAATTTATAGCGCTTTGCAGAAGTCCAGAATTTCCAAATTCTGGATGATTGCTTGGGATCCTATTTACAAAATCAGCCAGTGAAAGAAAAGGGACTGGTTCACTCACCGATCCCTTAAATTGAGAGCGCTTTCTAATTTGATTAACAATCGCTTCAGCCAATTCAAAAATTTCATCTTCAGAGAGAGTTAAAAAGCCATTCCATGCTTCTGGATTTGAAATTGGAGTAGAGGTATCGGACTCATAAGCCCCAGAAATAGAGGTCTTTGGGAATCTTGCCTCGTCATCTGGAGAGACCGCTTTGTAAAAATCGTCAAATTTGGCTAGATAAGAATTTCGATATCCTGAAAGAATACAGGCCCAAGCCTCTACCGAGGTAGAATTGATATTAAACGCACCCTCCATTTTTAAATTCGCTGCTGCCTTTTCAAAACTAAGTAGATGCTCCGTTATTTCAGAGTTGTTTGTATTACCACGAAACAATTTCATTCGCGTATTTTGTAAATGAGTTTCTCCCCCAATGAATTTCTGGGTACGATTCAATAAATCCTCCGAATATGAAGTGGATTCCTGGGAGGGGCTTTTGGCAGAGAAACTACTTTGTGAGGGATTGGGAGCAAGTGTTGAAAAAAAGTAACGATCCCATAGGGCTTCATTGATTAGGAAATTTTGGTCATAAAACACGAACTCTCGCTCGGTTCCACCATAAAAAGTAGTGTAGTAGTTAACCAAATCATTGTTACTCTTTAAGTAGGGTGATGGAAATGACTGACCAATTGAAAGAGCTGGGTAATAAGGAGATGGATTTAAAGAGGCATGTTGCAAATCCCCAATAGACTCTAGAGGGGCTAAAGGAATGCCTAGCATGATACATCTTTTAGATCCATAACGACCTACATCATTGCCCCAAGACCCTGTGTCCGCATCAAATAATTCTTGAATAGAATTGAGACCCTCCGAGCCTACAAAACGCTCATTCGTAACCTGATACATATTCCCCAAACCAGATCTTTCTATGGTAGCAGAACCGTTTGCGGAATCGGATGCGAGTGCTCCAACGCTGATAGATGCCGCTAAAGGATTGCTCATTATATAATTTGGAAAGGTCTTTTGACGCTGCGTATAATTACTAGAATCGATCAAAGATTCGTTGAAGTTACAGGGTTTTAAAAATATATCTAAAACAAATTGAGGCATTGGATTGGTTGAATAATTCTCTACAAAGTCCAGATAGGGTGCATATTCGCCTACGGTTTCTGCTGTTAATGTACTGAATGGCTCCTTAGACACATTGTCCCCATCCTGCACACTGGATTGTTTGTAATAACTGACCGCAGTGTCATATTCATTCAGATCCTCATTCCAGATCTCAGTTCCAAAAGTGATCCAATTGCTCATCTCAAATTTCATTGAAATGTCAGATCCAGCGGGAATCCCCTGCAATAAGTTTCTTCTAGGTGTATTGTTGTCCCCATCATGGTCAACATAGTAAGGGTCGTCTTGGTCAATCTCTAAATACACCCCATCCGATGGATTGTAATTCCCTCCAAAGAGTTGCAGGTCCACTTCTCGACTTTTGAAAGAGGTTTTAGAATTAGCTACGAACAATTTTAATTCACCTGGATCATAGGAGGTCTCTGGGATGTTAAAGATCAGTTCCTGGGTATTATTAGCAAATGCTTGAGGCGTTGTCACAGAACCACTAAGTACAGAGGAAGAGTGTGTTAAATACTTTTTTTTGGGATCGTTAGAGTCTGCATATCGATACATATTGCCATAGTATTTACTGGCCTGATTGCTAAGATTTCCGTCTTTAAAAACCTTTGCTGTAGACCATCCGCTTCCTCCCCTTCTAACATTCATGCCAACCTGCGCGTTTTCGGTAAGAATTCTCATTTTCGGGGTTTCCAAGGTTACATTGTATGGATTGTGCATGACAATAAATGGTTGCAAAACGATATCCATATCGAAACCGGTTCCATTGGATTTTGAAACCGTAGAGGCGAAAAAACTATATCGAGTCATATGGGGATAATAGGATCCTTTTGTTGGGCGAACTACCCGTAGAGGACTCTTCTGGTTCCAATAATTGTTCGACAATTCTAGCTCTTTGTTAGCCTCAGGGGAATTGATGGCACTTCCATTTCTCCAATTCACCACTCCTAAAGTTTTCGCCCAAGCATCTCCCGGATCCGAATTGGAAGCATTCTTATAAAACCAAGCCTTACCGGGATAAAAACTGTGAACCCATTCCTCCCTAAGAGTGGGCTGCGAAGCGCGATTCTGGATCCCTTTATACAAGCGGTAATAATCCCTCAATAAATCCCAAGAGGGTCCATAAATTTTGCCATTCCCGACTGGAACAGACTTTTGAAATATTAAAGGGATGGTTGTTTTTGGACCTGGTGCTTCTTGATACATGAGGTCCTCCTTCTCTAAAAATGTATAGAACGGATTTTCAGGATCCTCATAAATCGAATCCTCTTGCTCAAACAAACGCGTCAAATCTTTCTTCAATCCCCCATTTTTTGTATCTGTCAATAAGCCAAAAGAATGAGTCGTCAAATCATGGAAATGCTTTAAATGCTGATTGCCTTGAATACCAATCAGCCCTAATTGATCAAAATTTATTATTTTGCGTACTTTTTCATCATGAGATCCAGACCAAGAATCGAATTCCTGAAAAGCATCCAGACCATTCACTCCAATGCCTTTGAATGACCGACTGCTATAGATCGCTTTTTCAAATACGGACATTCCTTTTTCAACTTGACCGGCTCCATAAGAATAAGGATCTGTGACATTGAGCTTTGCCTTAACTCCCTCATCCCCAATCCACCATGCATATTTACCATTTGATGAATCTCCAAGAGATTTCTTCTGGCATGCGACTCCTTGAATTTCTTTTCCTTGCTCTTTTTCTACAACGGATTTTTTTCCCAACAGCAATGCATATTCTGAGCCTTTCACATTGTAATTCCCCTCTCCAAATGTGATTGGAAGGTCTTCTTGAATCATTCGAATTCTTGCAGCATCGTTCCCAGTCCTTGAAACCAACCAAGAATTGAAGTCTCCATTTTGATCCCATACGCCAACATAATTTCCTTTTCCAATCCCGGGACTCTCCCAGAGCGAACCGGTCGCAGTTATTCGCTGATCAGGGGCTGCATGAATTTGTAATTGAGACAATGCTTCTTTCAAAGCAAAAAGAGCATTCATCTTGGCTTTATCGTAATTGAGAGAAGACTCTAAACGATTCGTTTCAACCCGCATCAAAAAGGAAATGGAAAGGATTAATAATAAAACTAAAGACAAAATTGCTAGAGAGATTATCAAAGCAAATCCATGGTTTTTAAACTGGGGACTGGGATATATTCTCATCCAATATAAAATTCAACTAACAATTTCTTCAAAAATCGCTAAAATTTTACCCTCTGCATTTAAATTCATTGCTGTGTCACAGAAACGACTTTGCATCGATTGAACATATTTAACAGGCAATAATGGATCGGACTCCAATTCAAACAATACGTCTCTTCTGGATCGGAGGGACAAGCAAGAGAACACTTTACATTTCAATGCTTCGTCGACTCCATGCAAACAAACAGCTAGAATATCGGTATCATAATCCATTATAAAATGAAGCAGAATCAATTGCAGAGACTCCCCATTATAAGTATCTATGATTTCCTCAAATCCCCAGATCTCTTTTTTTAGCTCCTCGGCTAGATCTCTGTTATTGCAATAAAGGTAATTAAAGACTTGGTTATAAATCATCGTTTTTAGCTTAGGATTTAATTGAATGTGTAGGATAAATTCCCGTTCATGAGTCTGTTTATTGAATGATTCATTTCTACAAGGTAGGTCTTTTAAAGGTTATCTATTTATAAGTTTCCTACTTAAATGGGAATGGTTATATCCAATACGCAATGATTTTGTTGGTTTATACGATTCCTCTTTAAAATTTGCAAAATTCATTTCTTAACCCTTTTAAAGCCTTTCAATTGTGTATCGTTCCCTTTCTTTTTTATCCCTATAAATTCTGAGCTTTTAGAAAGTCATTCATTTAAATTAAAAGAGAAAGGGGTTTGTTTTTGGCTCATGCATACATTGAGTCGGCACTTCTCTTTTTTACATTTGAACCATTCTCTCTCAATAAACTTCGAGATTTACTAAGACCATTTTCTTTAAATGACCGACAATTGAAAATTTTAAATATTCAAACAGTTCTTTATTATAAGTTAAGTTTTTATATAAAAATCCATTTTGTTCTCGTATCTTTTAATAAGATACTCAAACAAACCCTCAATGATTCTAAAATTATGATTCTTAAAAAATTAAAAACCCTATTTATACTAGTTCTTTTTGCCGGCTCTTTGAATGCGAATAAAGTGATCGAAGATATAGAAATATTTGACGGCTGGAAGTCTTATGGCTTTAGAGACTCTATTTGCAGCAATTACTTCGAAGATGATGACACTGGCCAGTTTTGGGAGTATACAATCACCCCAATAAAAAAGCGTGGCTATGTAGCCATACACAAGGATTTAGAATATATTTCCGTTCCTCCATCATTCAAAATAAAATTAGAAATTTTATCTAAACAAAAGGTAAAGAGCGGAGAGCTCAGAATAAGCGTTCTAGATCCTGATAAAGAGAGATTTACCAAAACGATTTCTATGCAATCCTTAGGCAAAGACTGGAAGGAAATTGTCATCCAATCAGGAGAGTTAGAATACAACAAGAAAAAAAATCCAAACTACACATTCTCGGAAATTATGCAAATCGGCCTTTCAATCAATAACAAAATAGAAACCGCTTCTGGGACATTCTGTATTAGAAAAGTATCCATCTGTGAATAAAGTTAAAATGCAACCCTCTAAAAAAATGTTCTCATTGCTTTCTTTTTTATTGTTAACCGGCTTTTTAATTGCGGATACAAGCAATGGTCTAGCCCCAGAGGTTACAGATCTAAACGCCGAGGATGTATCCTATAGTTTGGAGAAAAAGATCCCCTACCTGAAGACGGCATTTGTTGATTTTGTTCCTAACGATCTTGATGATTTCATACCTGTAGGCACTTTAGACTCAGATTCTGTAAACAAAGAAGCCATTGAATCTTTTCTTCAAGAAATTGCAGATGAAAAACATGGCAACACAGATAGTTTTTTAATCTCTCATAAGAACCATTTGCTGGTTGAGTCCTATTTTAAGAGAGGAAGGATCAATTATCCTCACTATCAGATGTCCATAACTAAATCATACACGGCTCTCGCTATTGGCAGAGCCATCAAACTAGGATATATGGATATGGAGGATTTAAACAAACCGATTGTCCATTTCTTAAAGGATTTAGACCTCAGTTCTATTGCCTCAGGAACTAAAGAAATTACTTTGCATCAGGCCATGCATATGAAGTCAGGAATTCGAATCGACAAAAAAATATCAAAAGAACTGATGAAAGATCCTGAAAGCTTGAAAAAGCAAGGTCAAATTCAGGCCTACCTACAATACACCCAACCTATAAAGTCCTCTGAAGTCACTTTTAAATACCAAGGTGCAGATCCATCGATTGCGATGCAGATTTTAGAAGTAAAAGTTCCTGGAAGTGCTGAAGATTTTATTCGGGATGAATTACTCAAGCCAATGGGTATCACCAATTACAGTTGGCAAGAGGATGTGAGTGGATTGCCCAAATCAGCTGCAGGTTCTTCAATTTGTTCCAGAGACATGCTTAAATTTGGAATGTTAATGATGAACAAAGGAGTCTTCAACGATCAGCCACTGATCGATCCAGAATTTATTGAAATAGCCACTTCAGCTTTGGACAAAAACCCAAACCGAACCTATGGTTACTTCTGGTGGGGTCACGAAGTCAAAGTAGGTTCCAAAACATATTCATGCACAAGTGGTCGAGGAGCCGGAGGACAATTGATACTGATCTTTCCTCAGTTAGAACTTATACTCGTTACGACTGCTCACAATAAGGGAATGGGTCAAATGCTCAAATTAGCTGGGCAAAGAGTAATCCCTGCCTTGTTTGGAAAAATCTAAGAACAAAAAAATTGATTTTTGGATTTGAAAAATGAGGTTTATATATCCAATTCTTTTTTAAGTTGGTCAATTTTGTGAATGAGCCGAACTTTAACTTTGTTAACATACTTATAAATTGTAACTTCTTTTACCTGTAGAGCCTCTGAGATTTCTTTGACTGATTTCCCGGAGGCTTTCATATGAAAAGCCTGCATTGCTTGTTCCGTAAATTGCTTTTCAATGGCTGCGAACGCTTCATTCATGATGAAGGTCCTCCACTCCCTTTCAGCAATCTCATCAATATCCGTAACCTGCTGATCATTCATATACTCTCGGTCCGGTTCATTTTTAAAGTTATCTATTCGGCTGGATTGGCTTTTTGACTTTCTTAAGAAAGAATAAACTTCATTCTTGGTGATTCTAGCCACCCAAAATCGAAAGCCATTCTTGCCCTCCTCATACTGAAATTCAGGCAATACCTTCCAAAGCTTTACAATTACCATCTGAAGGATGTCCTCCGCATCAGAATTACCGATATTTACCGATTTTATAATCGCAAATATATACTTCTTGTAGTAATCAATAAACTCAACCCAAGCGGAGTCATCTTTTTGATCTTTAGCCCTCGTTAGTAGGGTTAGACGAGTAGCATATTCATTTTTTGGGGAAGTATTCATACGAAGGTATGGGTATTAATATGAATTGAACGGGACAATTTGTAAAGGCGTATCAGAATTAATTGCGATTTTTAAAGAATCCTTTTAGGTTATCCAAAATGTTCGTTCACTCCGATTTCACTCCTTAAGAAATGTCTGAATCAAAAACTGAAAAGTTCAAAGTCGATTATGATATCACTGATTTTTATGATAAAGAATTAAAAGACATTTCAGAACTGGAACTGGAACATGCATTCCCCATCCAGTTCGAACTAAAAAACTCTGAGGCTCGTTATTCGGATTTTACCTGGATCGGGGAAGGAGGCATGAAACAAATCTACAAGGTTCACGACAAGAATACTGGTAGATCTTTAGCCATGGCCCTGTTAAAAGAAAATTCAAAACCTGAAGAAGTGGAGCGTTTTCTTTGTGAGGCCCGGTTGACCTCACTCCTAGAACACCCAAACATAATTTCCGTTTATGATACGGGTATCAACGAGAAAAAACAACCGTTCTTTACGATGGAATTGCTCCAAGGTAGAAATCTAAGTTCCATTCTAAAGGATTTAAGCCATGGTGACCCAAAGACACTTGAAGAATTCAATCGAACATCATTGCTACACATATTTACTACCATCTGTGACGCAATCAGTTATGCCCATTCAAAAGGGGTTTTGCATCTAGATATAAAACCTGAAAATATTCAAATTGGAAATTATGGTGAGGTGACCGTATGTGATTGGGGCTTAGGGAAACTTCTCTATCAAGATCCTGATGCTGAAATTACTCTAGATACACCAGATCCAAATATAATCAATGATATGACTTTGGCAGGTTATATCAAAGGGACTCCTGGCTTCATGGCTCCAGAGCAATGCGTGGGAAACCATGATAAAAAAGAAAGAACAGATATTTACTCCTTAGGGGCCCTTCTGTACACGATGCTTACACAAAATAAATGTGTCCCTGGAGACTGTCATGAAGATTTGATAAAAAACACTCTGGATGCCAAAATCATCCCTATGGGATCATCCATCAGCAATCGTCTCCAAGCTCCTGTTATGAAAGCCATTTCCAAAGATCCAGAGGACCGATATGCAACTGCCCAAGATTTTAAAAATGAAATCAACAATTATTTACACGGTTTTGCGACTTTAGCAGAGGAAGCTAGTTTTTTTACCCAAATTCAATTACTGATTCAGCGAAACAAAGTTATCTCTAAAATTTTATTAGCGAGCTTCATACTCATTCTTTCTCTAAGCACCCTTTATGTTTCGAATTTATCCAAAAGTAGAAATGATGCCATTGCTGCTAAAAACAATGCTGAAATTGCAAAATACAATACAAAAAAAGCATTGGTAAAATTACAAGATGAGATTCGATTGAATGAAAGCTTGAACCAACAATTGAGACAAGTGCTTCATCAAATAGCAATCGACAATGATTACTCCTACCCAGATTTAAAAATCTCTCTAATGGAAGTTGGATTGCAACAGACCAATAAAACATCTGAAAAAGAGAAATTATTAAAAAAGAAGGGTCTGCTATGCTTTATTACCCAACAATTTGACCGCGCTTACTCTACTTACAGTCAATTGGATTCTTTGATTAAAAGGGAGCAAAATATAATGGATCTTTCTGAAAAATACAGGACTTACAAAAAGGATTCAGATCTACTCCCAGCGGGAACTCTTTCTGAAATTTTATTCAACTTGGGAGTCTACAATCGCACTCTGTCTATAGCTGCCTACAACTATTACTTAGAAAAAAGAAAATCCGAAAAGCAAAATCCTGCTGGGGATTTTGAACTGCTTAAAAGCATCTTGTTTTGCATCAACAGGGTCCACCTAGTGGATTTAAAGAATAGAAAATTGATTTCTACAAAAAGTGGATATTCCATTGATTTATCCAATATCCCTCTCAACACATTTCAACTCCCTTACTTTTATAAATACAGAACTCTTCTCAAAAATTTCCGATTGGAAACACTCGACCTTAGCAATACCAATTTTAAAGATTCAGGATCCCTCTACGGAACCCATATAAAGGTCTTAAACATAAGCGGAACTCCGGTAAAGTATTTTACTAAAACTATGATGGAACGATTGCACAAAAATGGACTTCGAACGATCTATTTAACGGAGGAAAATTTCAGTGCCAAAACGATCCAAGATTTTAAAAGATATTTCCTACTGAATCCGTAAACAAACCAAACTATTTGATCTCGTAATTAGGATCGTGATAGGGTTCCGGTTTTCCAAAAGATGGATTTTTGTAGCCAAGAGCTTTGCTCCATCCCCATTTTTGCGGAGCCAAAGTTTTTTCCCATTCCAATTGGCGTTCAATCAAAGCTGCCAATTTTTCTGGAAACAATGAAGCGATATTTTCTTTTTCGCCCACATCCTGAGACAGATCATAAAGCTGATAAACTTTACCCCCATTGACAGTAACAGCCTTATAATCACCCTCTCTGATTGCCTTTTTTTGACCATTCCCCCAAACCCAATACAAAACTTCATGAGGACGAGATTCCTTTTCCTCCAAAATAAATGGCAATAAATTCACTCCATCCAAGCCCCAATCCGGATCCACCTTCCCACCAGCAGCTTCAATGAAAGTTGGCATAACATCCAGAGAACTCACAGGTGCCTTATAAACCTTACCGGCTGGAATCACACCCTCCCATCGAGCACAAAAAGGAACCCGAAGCCCACCCTCCCAAAAGGTTCCCTTTTTTCCATTTAGAGGGAAGCAAGGAGATGCTTGGTGTCCTCCATTGTCGGAAATAAAAACAATCAAGGTGTTTTTAATCAAATCATTTTTTTCTAAACATCCGAGAACCTCCCCAATATTGTCATCCATAGATTCGAGCATAGCACAAACGATACGTCTCTCCATGTCCTCAATATGAGAATAACTGTCAACCATCTCCTTAGGAGCTTGGAAGGGCCCATGTACCGCGTTGAATGGGATATAGCATAGGAATGGATTTTCTTTATTCTCCTCGATAAAACGAACTGCCATTTCCCCTAATTTATCGGTCAAATATTCCTCTCTGTCAATTTGAAGAATTCCATTCTTATTCACGGAAGAGGAAGAGATCCCTTTGGATTTATAAGTTTCAGAAACAATTTTCTTATTATGAAAAATAGGATTGTGGGTTCGATTCAATCCTGCCAAAAAATTAGAAGCTCCATTGTTAAAACCATAAAACTCATCCCAACGATTGAAAGGCATAATCTCTTCCGCTTTACCATCATGAGTCTTGCCAAACAATCCAGTCACATATCCAAGAGGCTTCAATCGCTCAGAGAGAATGGGTAGGTCTTTAGGAATTCCTTGAACAATCTCCTTACTCAGTTGATAAGGACCTGTATTGTCCCAAAAACCAAATTTTTGTTGGTATTTTCCAGTCAGAAACCCAGCTCTAGAGGGTGCACAAACAGGAGCGGTCACATAACCATCTGTAAAAACAACTCCATTCTTGGCAATCGAGTCAATATGAGGAGTTTCTAAATCTCCCCCTTGGTAACTGGCATCTCCATAGCCAAGATCATCCGCTACAATAAATAAGAAATTAGGAAGTTTTGCTTCCAAGCTCATTCCAAATGAAATGAAAAAGAAAGCTAAAAAACGACACCCAGTAAAAAGTGTGGAGGGAACAAAAAAACAATGTAAACTTTTAAATTTCATAAAAAATCTCCTATTAAATTTTGGATCTATACAATGAATACGCAAACGGAGGAAATTATTTTATGTATATTTTCATTTTCTCATCCGCAGCGATTAGAGCACAAGCTCTTTTGGCCTC
Organism: uncultured Opitutia bacterium; assembly: GCA_913049555.1. GTDB lineage: Bacteria > Verrucomicrobiota > Verrucomicrobiia > Opitutales > CAJWYM01 > CAJWYM01. The sequence goes on along the minus strand of CAJWYM010000034.1, from coordinate 21,014 downwards.
TCTTGATTTCATAAATAAATTCCAGAACAAGCCACTTCTGTAGTTCTCAATCATAGGAGCGATTGGACCCAATTCGATCCCAATATATTTCTTTCCAACCCAATTGTCAGTCGGATTGATTGCATTGTAAAATCCGTAGCAACCCCAAAGTTCATGCCCATAGTCTAGATACATGGTATCCATTGAATCCAAAATCTCCTCCGGTAAATAAGGCATACTAGACAAAGATGCTGTTGTAGCAATCGTGCCATCGTCGTTTTTGCCAGGATGATTTGCACGGTAGCCATTCGGACTCAAACTTGCAGCCAATCCCCACAGTTTATCATATCCTTTAAACTCCGAAGCTCTACTTTCCGCATACAATTTATGGATTCGAACCGCATCTGTAAAATGATCAAAGTAAGTTTTCTCTTTAAAAATCAACTTCTTCGGATCAAACCCAATATGAGAATAATGAGCGAAAAACAAAGGCCAGCCAATTCCTCTGCCTAAACTATGTTTGATTCCAAAGTGCTCCAAATCAGGACCAAATGAACGTCCCCCATTCATCCATCCACTCAAAAAAGACTCAACAGGTATAGGATATCTCTCTGAAGCTAGGCCTAAGATATAAGGCATCATCGCCTCATGGAACCCGTTTATAGGCAAATCACTAAAACCAAGATCTGGGTGCCAATGCCAAACCAAATGAGGACCATTTTTACCATCCACCAAAAAGTGATTCCATTGCATTGAATCACTTAAATAATCCGCATAAGTTCGAATAGAGGACTCTACTGCGTTGTCTCGGTCAAAGTATTCCCTAGAAATGATAGCCGCTTGTAAAATAAAACTAGTTTCTACAATGTCTACGGAGTTTTTAGGACCCCCAAAATTCTTAGTCAAACCACTCTCGCCATCAATCCAATGACCAAAAGCACCTTTGTGGGATTCTGCTTTCTCGACGAGGAATTTTAAAATATTACAAACTAAAAATGCGCTCTTCTTTCTAGATATAAATTGTCGTTCAGAACCTACGATCAAGGTTGTAATACCCATACCAGAGGATCCAATTGCACACACATTCCCCCAGCCAGGTTTCCCTTCTGGCGCCAATGAGGACATCGGGTGAGCTTCCTCCACAAAAAAACGAACCGCTGCCTCTTGAACATCATCCAGCAAAGAACTTCTATCATACTCCAAACTTGTAGCACTCACTACCTCGGACCATTTTCCAGACTTTATGATCTTATTTTTTTTGAGATTGGATCCACGAACACGATAAAAAAAAGTTTTCCCTGATTCGCCAATATAATCACTAAAAAGATGAAAAGAACTCGTTGGATTCTCCATTAGATCCCAAGGTCCATCCATCGATTGGGAGCGTTGCACCTCAAAATGATTCCAATTCTCCCGCAGCCAAATCAAATCAATTCGCAGAGACTTGGCTGAAGCCTTAATTTTCTCTCCAGATTTTAACTCATATTTTTGACCCATTCCTCGCTCACTCCATGAATTAAAATAATTTTGATCTTGCATAGTAAAGCGAGATTTTAGCAGTGAAAAAACTTTCCCATCAAATCCTCTTTCGATTGTCACTTGATTTTTGGCCACTTGTATCAAGCGTCCAGATAGAGTTCGGCCATCTTTGGACGTAAATTCATAGCCAAGACCCATTCTAAAAGAAAGAAGGCAAATGAAGAGCCAAAAAAAGGGTTTTTTGTAATTAAAACTCACAGGGATTAAAATAGTTTAAAATTCTAGTAAGATTGTATTTTAAATTTATGATCGTTCTGACCAAATAATTTAAATTCATTTAGGATAAAAATCATAATTCTAAGTAATTAGAATCTTTGTTCCCCTCACTGTTCTGATTTTTGTCATTGAGTCATCAAAGGTCGCGACCAGTCGCTCGTAGATTTAGGCAAATCTTTTGCAGGCTTACCAATCATCACCTCCTCGGCATCCATTTCAAACAAAGGCCAATCATCCGTTCGAAATGGAGATGCGGGAATCCCTTCCTTGTTATAAAGCAAATTCCTTTTAGAGGGATTCATTGCCCACGCATACCTGACTGCAACTGGTTTATTTACCTCAGGAGAACTTACAACAACCTTGTTTCCTTGAATTTTTCCACTCGCCCAATGCCAAACTTTGTCTTCACCTGCTAAGGCAAATGAATCGATCAAATCACCCTTGTCTCCCATGATGCCAGAGCCAATTGATGAGAATTCAATTTCAGCTAGGTTCTCATTGACTCGGAATTTTTCATAACGAGGTCCGTAATCTACCAAATCAAAATTGTACACTTGCTTCAGTGCCAAATAGGCATGTCGGATACCAATTGGTTTCTTATTTTTAGGATGCAAAGAAACTGCGTCCCCAGTATCAATAGAAACAGCCATTCCAGTTTTTGGAACCTGCTGTGTGACATGCCGCATCATCTCTCGATTGACAACCCAAGGAGATTCCAAACCCTCAACAGGTTTTTTTTGTTCAGCATGCCAGCTTGGTAATTGGGTAAAAAAGAAAGGGAAATCTTTTTCCATATTGCCCTCAGAATTCTCAAACCAAGAAGATCTGTAATATTCAATCAGCAAAGCCAACTGATTTTTATAATTAGAAGCCTGTTGGACTGTTTTCGAATTACGCTCTCCCTGATACCAGATCATACCGCGAATACCAAAGGGTCGAATAGGATGAATCATAGCGTTGTAAATATGCTGAGGATACTGATGTCCGAGATTTGCTGGTTTAGTAATGATTGGAGGAGAAAGAACTCTTAATTTACTCTTCATGGTCTCTCCTTTATCAATTCTTTGATTGTAAAGAGAAAGTTCTTTCTCAAACTTAGCCATAGATTTCTCCAAGGACTCCCTGCCTCTCTCAGCAAGCCGTTGGCTCAAGTCGTCCAATTCTTTTTTATGAACAACAGTCCTTGGATCCTCATTTTGAATTTCCCAAGGCATCCAACCTTCAATGGGGGTTCCTGCAAACGCCTGAACAATAATTCCTATTGGAATCCCCAACTCTTGATGTAATTTCTTTCCAAAATAGTAAGAAACAGCAGAAGTTTTGGATGCAGTCTCAGCATTGCATTTTTTCCAGCTTGCCAATCGATCTCTAGATTCCTCTAAGGGTTCATGCCAATGTTCCCTCTGTGATTTAAAGATTCTGTAATTGGGATGCTCACTCTTTTGGGCTTCCTCATCCCCAAGAAAAGTTTGGCCCAATGACCAACCCATATTCGACTGCCCAGCACAAAGCCACACCTCACCAATTAAAACATCTTTTATTTGGATTTCGGTCTTTTCACCTTGAATAGAAAGTGTGTAAGGACCTCCATGAGAAGGGGTTTGAAGAAACAACTTCCACCTTCCGTCCTCATCTACCGAGCCTTCACTTGTTTTCCCCCATGACCCAAGGACACTTACCCTCTGATTGGCAGTCCCCGTTCCCCATACAGCCACTTTCATTTCTTGCTGAAGAACCATATGATCACAAAATAATTTGTTCACTCGGATCTCAGCAATGAGTGGATTTATTATAAAAATGGATAATAAACAGAAAATAAGGATACGAGTCATTTGCATAAATTTAGTTGTCATTAATAAAGATTAGAATTTAAAAGGAATCGAACATCAGAAAATACATTTTTTGAGTTCATAACAGTATGGATCTATTGAAATCCATAGGATCCATCATAAAATCACTTCCACGAGGTTGTCCTCATTCTTAAAATAGCTGAGAAATTTATCTTTAGGAATCTTTGCACCTCCAGATCTGTAAGGATTTGCATCCAAGGAAAACTCTTTAACTGGAGCTCCATTGACAAGAACCTTACTGGGGGAAAAACCTTTTGATTCCACCTTATAAACGAACTGTGTGGGATAAGCACAAAAATTAATAGACAAATTCAATCCATCCAGTGATTTTGGAATCACAGGATCTAATATGAAGTGATCCCAAGACCAACGAATCCCTAATAGCCTTGTAATTACCTGATTGATATACAATCCAGGACCACTAGAATACAAACGCCATCCGCCCTTCACGGATCGTTCTCCAGTTTTCAATTCGTCAAACTTTTCATAAGATTCATAGCGATTTGCAAAATCTCCATCCGAACTGCTAAAATAAAGATTGGCTTGTCGAAGCTCAGCATTTTTAACTGCCTCTTTAATATTGATAGGGTTGATCGTATACAGAGCTGTCAACAGTTCATCCGGTTTTCCTAATTTTGCCATCGCTTCAGCATACCTGATATGTGCATGCACATACTGCAAACCAATTTCTCTGCCAAAATTACATGCGGACTCTGCTCTTTTAAAATAAGTTTCCACACCTCCCTGATACTTGGGCGGTTTATTCATTAGATGAGCCCCATCCGGGAATAACAAATGTTCTTCAATCAGATTTAAGTGATGTTCTGCTTGTTTTGGGTCAAAGATCTCTGAGATCATTCCTCGTGTCATGGGAAGCAATCGGTAGTGAATTCCAGTTTTTGTATCCTTTGGATGAAGCATAGGCTCACAATCCGTAAAACTTTCGTCAAAGAGTGAAAAACCGCTCACAACATTTTCCTGAATCAGGTAATGATTAAAATCCTTCTTAATTTTCCCACAAAGCTCATCGAGTTCAAGGGCTTGATTCTCATCTCCTGACTTCTTACAAACTTCCTGAAAAGATGAAAAAGTTTGATAGACCAATTCCACTGTCCAACTACTGACAAGTCGTTTCTTTAAGGTTTTATTGGCGGGTTGTAAGGAATCATTCCAATCCCCTTCTCCATAAGAGATCAAATGGGTATCCCCGACAAATCGATCCACAATTTCATCCACCACTGATTTACAATGATGAGCGATTGTGAACTTCTCTTCGGTCAACTCTAGAAGTTCGTCCTCCAGATAAGGCACTTTTTCTTGAAGGAACTCTAGATCTCCGGTAGCAATGATATAGTCAGAAAGAGCTTTTAGTGGCCAAACAACCACATCCCCATGGGAATGAAGTTGCAAGAATTTAACATTCCCCGGGCTGAACCACTGCGGCCAATCTCGACGATTCAACAACTGTCTTGAAAAAACAATTTTCAAAACTTCTTTAACGAGAGCCTGTTGGCCAGTAGCCAGTAAAAGTTCCACGGATCCTTGACTCACGTCTCGAACTCCCCACGCCCCTCCTTTATACTGTTCAATTCCATGAGGGGAAATAAAATGGATCAATGCATTGTGAAGATACCATGGCATAATCTCATTGAATTTATCCACAGATTTATCCTGATGGGTTATCTCGAAGTTTAGTAAATTTTTTTGATAAAATGAATTCACCGAGCTCTGACAAACTTCAGAAGATTCAGGGGCTTCGTCGCTTTTAAAAGCTTCGCCCGAGAAGCCCATTTCAAAGGATTCGACAGACTCCGTTTCGATCACGAGAAAAGGATAGTTCGAGTTTTTATCACCAAACCAAGTAGCATCTGAAATACGAGCCACTTTATCAGGGTGATATACTTTAAGAAAATAATCAGGATGATTTCTTCCTTTTTCTTGAAAGCAAATTTGATCTTGATTCAAACTAATGGTTCCACATGCATCCATTTCATTTCCACCAAAAGCAACTTGATGAGAAATCGCAAAAGCTCTTGGCTCTCCATGGCAAAGAATCTTCATGTAAACGGACGCTTCTTTCATTTTCGCATACGATTTCACCTCGATGATTCCATCTTCAAATTTATAAAGCCATGTCGAATGATTCAAGCCGCACTCATAAAGACTTGGCATTCCCAATAAGTGCCATCCTCCTTTTGACTGAACGAAAATTCTTTGTCCCGAGGAAGGAAGAATGTCATAAGGGTTTCGAACAAAAGAAAGCATAGCAGGAGGTCTCTTCGTTCCACAAGTGATTTGGGCATTGAAGAGGCCGTAGATATAATTTGTGGAACACATGGCACTCTCGTTTGGCATCATCTCCTCCCCAAATGTTGCCAGCATATTTGCATGAGGACGATCCACAATCACCTCTTTTCTGGGCAAAACGATGTGTCGGCTGTCACGATAAAAGAATGAAAGAAGTCCTTGATTGTTCCTCTCCTCTTGCTTCCAATCTAAAGGATAAAGATCCCTGACTTCAGAATCCGTAAGTTCCATTCCATTTAGAAACTCTGAAGTTTGATAAGCATTTTTTGCGAAATCGACTCTTCCAACCACAGAGGCAGGGACAAAGTCTTTTATAATTTTCTTCACTTCTCCCACATAATGAAGGTCTTTACTACTAGAGGGTTGATCGTGATCCTCTACAAAATAGGTGAAAAAATGGAACTGCTCCTTCTGATCAGGCGCTAAAAGAACGGGTTTGTTCTGGATTCCTGCCATCGCCATCTCGTATTGCAAAACCCGGTTCGTCAAGGACTCTTGCTCAAGTGCCATCGGCTTTCTATCCATCCGAAATTCATTGCCGTAAAAATCTCTTCCGTCCGTGCAGTAAGAGGAAGCCCCTTCTAGGCATCCAGTCAGTGCCCATGGAAAAGAACCCTCCCCCTGAGCTTGAGTTTGCCTTGAGCAAACCAACCAGCCAAGGTCAGAGTCCTCAAGTGCAAAATGATCCAAATAATGGCTAGTATAAGCTTCGTTGGTTCGAACCGCTCCCTGATGCGCGAGGCCAAAATCTTGAGCTAAAAACAAATCTAGTTCTGCCTGTTTGCTAGAGACATTTTTTACTTCAATGGCCCATTTCCAAAAATTTTCAGTCTCCGAAAGATGAAGAGAACAAACAAATTCAACTTCCTTAAAATTTCCAGACCATTCGACTCCATTTTCGGTTCTTGCAAATTCTACGGCTCCTGGACTCTGGTTTAATAAAGAGGATTGCCCTCCTTTTAGATCCCGAAGGTAAAGACGAGTCAAGCTTCCAGCCAGAGGACACCCCAAGGATTGATTGATTAATAGATCCCCTTTCTTTATGCAGAATAAATTCCCGTTTGGATGAAAATGAAACGCCAATCCATTCTTATTTTCGATTTTCACCAATGGGATTTTTTCACTGTCTAAAAAGTGAAAGGTTTTTTCTAAATCTTTTTTTTCTAAAATTGTTTCCATCATCTCGATTAATAATTTTTGTATTTGTTGAAAGTTTTAATTTTTAAGTAAATTCTATTTACGATCTCGGTCCATTTTGTTGAGTATTTTTACTGCCTTTTGAATCTCTGGAGCTTTCATAAAATACTTCCAGCAGAGACCCGTTCTATAATTTTCGATCATCGGTGCAATCGGACCCACATCGATGCCTATGAAATTTTCACCGACCCAATCTCTGGTTGGATTGAAGGCATCATAAAATCCATAAGGACCCCACAATTTCTCTCCATATTTTACAAACATTTCAATCAATGCAGATTCACAAGACTCAGGTAAATAGGGAAAAGAGGAAAGCGATGCAGTTGGAGTGATGGTTCCGTTGTCATCATGTCCGGGCCCATGCACTTTATACCCATCCGGACTTAATGAAGCCGTCAAACCCCAAAGATCTCCGTCGTAGCCTTTAAATTCATTCGCTCTTGTGGGCATATATCTTTTTTGAGCCAAACACATTCTGGAAAATATGTCGTGATAGTCTGTGCCCTTGTAGGTGACAGCTTTAGGATTGAGCCCCATATAAGAATAATGAGTTAAGAACAATGGAGAACCGAAACCAAAAGCCAAATCCATCTGGACCCCCAGAACTTCAAAATTCTTTCCATAATTGTCTCCCTTCTTTTCCCAACCTTCCCAGTAAACCTCAGGATCGATTGGATGGGTTGGAGAACCAATGCCAAGAACATAAGCAATCACACACTCATTGAAGCCCTGAATTGGTAAATTCATTTTCCACTCATGCTTCGGAGACCAATGCCACAAAAGAGCTCTTTGTCCCGGATTGATTTCGTGAACAAAACATTCCCAATCGATTCCCTTCCACAAGCGATCTGAAATTTCTCGGATGGCTGCTTCTTTGAAACTCTCTTTCTCGAAATATTCTCGAGCCAATAAGAGCCCCTCGGCAATAAAAGCGGTCTCAACCAAATCGGCACCATCGTCAAACTCACTAAAAACATGGGCATAGCCCTCGGTTCCGTCAATCCAGTGAGGAAAAGCACCGCGGAATTTCTCTGTTTTTTGATCGAGAAAACGAAGCATTTTTAAAACTCTGTCGACTCCTTGTTCCCTGGTTATAAATCCACGCTCAATCCCAACAACAAAGTTAAAAAAGGCCATTCCAGTGGATCCTGCAGAGGCACAATCTTTCCACCATCCATGAGCTCCTTCTCTGGGCAATCCAGAGACAGGATGGGAAAAATTATAGAAGTAACGAAAACTCGCTTCTTGGATTTCTGTAATTAAAGTATCCAGATTCAGTTCCAATGCTTTTCCGATTACGGGTTGGCTCCAACTTGAAAAAGAAACCGGAGTCATGTCTTTTTCAGACAAAACCTCCACGGTGCGAACTCGGTAAAAACAATCTGAACTCTCCTTACCCATAAAATCACTGATTGCTGGAAACTTCTGGACCCCTTCATGTAAAGGTTGGTAAGGGCCCTCAATCGCACTGCCCTTTTGAACTTCATAAAAATAAAGCTTGTTCGCAGTCCAGACAGGATCCTCTGTCCAGTAAAGATCCACTCTCCACTGCTTAGATAGAGCTTCCAATCCATAAGGAACCGGAAGTTCCTTCCCAATTAATGGAAGAAAAGGACTGATAAATGCGAACCATAAAGTAAGTATTTTTTTCATAAATGCAGGTCTTGGGTTTAATCAAAGATTCTATCTATTAGCTACGCATGGGATCCAAAATTTTATACGAAATACAAATTTTTTCGTAAAAATAAATTGTAGTTATAAAGATTTCATTTGCGCAATTTCACCCAAAATTAAAGTGAATTGCCTAAAGGGCTTGAAGGAAGAAATTTTATAAAATCCAGTTCTTAATGAATTTTACTTATTGAATTCCATATTGTGTTCTCAATGCAATGAGTTCTTTTTCCATCTTATTTCGAACGATGGAGTACTCTGGATCATCGAACACGGAACTCATCTCCTGGGGATCCTTTTTTAGATCAAACAACTCCCATTGCTCCCCATAATTCAATGTCTTATGATCATAATAACGAATCAGTTTGTATCGGTCAGTCCGAGCCCCCTCAATTTTTGGTAAATTGTAAGCTCCATTATGATAGTAGTGGTAATAGACAGAATCTCGCCAATCCTCAACAGGTTCGTTTCTCAACAATGGAAGCAACGACCTTCCTTGCATATCGCTTGGGATTTTGAGACCCGCAATATCAAGGAATGTTGGGGCATAATCAATATTCTGAATCATATGGTTTATTCTGGAGCCTGGCTTGATTTGATTGGGCCACTTAATCACAAAAGGCATTTGAAAAGACTCTTCATACATCAATCGCTTGTCAGACCACCCGTGTTCTCCCAGGAAAAATCCCTGATCGGAACTGTAAATAACAATTGTATTTTCAGCCAAACCACTCGCATCTAAAAAATCAAGCAAGCGACCCACATTCTGATCAATCGCAGAGACGACGCGAAGATAATCTTTCATATATCTTTGATAGCGGTATTTAAATAGATTATTTCCTGTAAGTTCTCCAGAGGCAACCCGAGCCCTGTAATCCTCATTTTCAGGATCATAATGTTCGTGCCATTTTTTTCTCTGTTCGGGATTCATCTCAGCCAAATATTTAAAATCTCCTTTGAAGTTACGCTCTGGACCTTTTGCATTAGTCGGCAATTGATACTCCCCAATAGGAGGTGAAATTTTGACTACATTTGAAGATTTCATTCCATGCATTTTCATCCAACTTTTAGCCACATAAGGGTTGCGACCCTGATAATTATCAAAGTAGGTTTCAGGCATGAATACATCCTCGTCTTTATACATATGAAGATTCCTGATTGGAGGCATCACATTGGTGTGAGGCGCTTTGAATTGGCACATCATCATAAAAGGTTTTTCTTTGTCAGCATTTTTCATCCATTCGATAGACTCCGATGCAATCACGTCCGTTGAATAACCCTCTTCGATCTTGATACTCCCATCATGTTCTACAAAAGCTGGATTGTAATACCTGCCTTGTCCAGCATTGGCTGTCAGTGTCTTGTGGTAATCAAATTCATCCGAGGGCAAAGGGTGCATGTGCCACTTTCCAATCATCGCCGTTTGGTAGCCTGCTTTTTTTATCAAACGAGTAAAAATCTGCTGTTTATTATCCCAATGCGCACCATTCTTTACAACCCCATGATGAGCACTTACTTTACCAGTCAAAACAGCAGCTCGGCTTGGTTGGCAAATGCTATTTTCACAATAGCTTCTAGTAAAGACCGCCCCAGAATCTGCAATTCTGTCGATGTTAGGAGTACCTTTGAATTGAGGATTGTAAGCCCCAATTGTCCTCAATCCATGATCATCACTGAATATGAATAAAATATTTGGCTTAGATTTAGCATTTAGGAAAATACAAATCGCACTGCTGATTGTTAGTAATAATATTAATTTTTTCATCTTAATTCGTTTTGATTGGGCATCGATCCTTGAAGATTGGTTCTCTGTTAAAATTTAAAAAATTCATTACAGTCAATACTCCCCTTAAAAGATAAATTATATAAATTCTGTTAAAAATCTGCATCCACTTTAAATCCATCCGCTCAGAGTTTGAAAGATGGGCCAAAAGTAAACTACAACGGGAAAATTTGAGAGCTTTTCGGAATTAGGAAACGGTGTTTTGATAAATTCGGATTCCTTTTAAAAACTTAAGTTTTAAAATTCAAAGATTAGGCTGCAGTGAATTATATAGAAACTTTACAAAACCAAACGTTTCCAATTAAGAATGAAACCACCCATCTCGCACTAATCTCATTTGATTGAAACTCATTTTCTATCACATCCTCTGGAATAAATCCCAAAAGAAGATGCGAACATTTCTGTAAAACGAATCAATTGTGATTGCTGATTTTAAGATTTAAGGAATGAATGGAAATCCATTCTTCTAAAAGGAGGCTTTTTTTTAATTAACAGCACATCGGAGTGCATAGAAGGCGACTCGACCCTGAGTATCCGTTCCAAAATTGCATTGGATTCCTAGCTTGAGATTTTTAACAAAGGGCCCCTCTATTTCTAATTGAACCGCCCCTTTTTTTAACTTCCCACCCGCTAATCTGGTCAGATCTACCCAGTCTTTTCCATTGTGATACTGAAGAGTCAATTGGGTATCATTGCTAATATTTGAGGTGGTTGCATAAGCATTGACACGGATCCTATTTATAGAGCTTCCGTCGATCGACTCTTCACAAATCAACCTAGATTGATTGGATTGCTTAGCATCAAAGGTCAACTGGTTTTTACTGAATTTTTTAGCAATTTTACTTCTTTTGGTTGCATCTACAGTCAATGAAATCCCTGCATCTTCAACCTTCCAAATATCCATGTTACCCTTAGGATCAAACAAGGTATTTCCAATTTCTCGATACCCATCCCTTGGGTCATAAAAAAGAGCCCTTGTTCTGCTCGCATCATAAGTCAATGCTTCCAAATTCTTTGTATATTTTACATAAGAATCTTCTATTGAAGAGAGCTTGTTATTAGGAAAGGCTTCATAAAATTGTTGATCTCCAGATTCCGTCATTACTTTTTGAAAAAGCTTTTGCATCTTAATTAATGGTTTGGAGAATTCTGGATTGTCGATCAGATTTACCTTACAATCCGGATCTTTTTGAACATCATACAACTCCTCAGGAGTCCTGTATAAGAAATGTTTCATCCACGCAGCAGCTTCAGAATTCCCATCTTCTGCTGCCTCCTCAATCAATTGACAACTCAGTCTACCCCTAGTAACTCCTCGAGTAGTCCGACTCCCATTAGACCATGGATTGAAAAGATAAAGAAACTCTTTTGTCTCGATCGCTCGCATAACATTGATCGAGTCATGCTCTTTGTAAATATAGTCTCTCCAAGAGGCCATTTCTTTATTTTTCAGAATAGAGACCATAGATTTTCCATCCGTTTTCGGCGGAATCGCTTGTCCCACAATTTCACAAAAAGTCGGTAAAAGATCGATGGTTCCAACCATATGCTCAAGATTGACAGAATTCGGGATGGTTACTCCAGGCCAGTAAAAAAGAAAAGGAACATTGGTGCTAAAATGGTTGAGTTGAGTTTTGACGCCGGGAATCTCTGCTCCATGGTCCGACACCAAGACAATAATTGTATTGTCCATTTCTCCAGCTTCTTCGATTGCTTTTAAAATTTTCCCTATAGAATCATCCGCACGTTTGACCGTATTGTAATAAGCAGTAATTTCCTCCAGTAATTTGCTTTTGTAAGGTTCTTCAATCATGGGCAGAACACTCGGGTATGGAATTTCATGAGACTGATAAATACGACTCGGATGATTGCTCAATTCTTTAAAAGGTTTGTTCTTTTTACTATCCCATCCATACCACTTCACGTGTGGATCGTAGATATTAATATTGTAATACAGTGGCTGGTTTAAATCTTTGGCTTTTGCAAATGCTAACTTCGTTTTTTCATAGACGACTTCAGGGAATTTCCCCTCCCCATAATCTCCATATTCCACATCGAACCCAGAGTAGGGATCGTAAGGAGACATATGAGAATTTTTACCGAACAAACCAGTGTGGTAACCAGCAGCCTTGAAAATATCAGGAATAATTGGAAACACCTTGTGATTCCCAGATCCCGGACCGCTCACCCGACTCATACCAGTATTGTGCATATATTGGCCCGTCTGCATGATATTTCTTGAAGGCGTGCAATTGGCTGCATGCACATGGCCATGATCAAACATCAAACCCGCCTTCGCCAACTTATCCATATTGGGAGTGATCTCCGGAACCGAACATCCGTACACCCCAAGACTGTCTTTGCTTAGATCATCGATTGTAATGAAGACAACATGCGGTTTTTTGGAATTTCCAGACAAAGGAAAGCAGCATAACAAAGGAAGTATGCAAACAACCATTTTAAAAAAGAGTGGCGTCACTCTAAAAAATTGGACTTGGGTTTTATTCATAATTTCAAATGAGTCGATGACTGTTATTAACCTCAATACGCTTTGCCAACTGGGTATTCTACATTTTTTTGAAAAAGGATAAGTACACACATAAATACAAGCGTTCAAAAGACTCCTAAAAATAGAAACGCTCCAAGAGATTTAAGAGCTTTTAAAAAGGGAAGAACTTCGTATATTAGGCTCTATTTCTAAGGCATCATTCATCTTCAAATAAAATCCAATGACACGGATTCACCAGTAACAGAATCGGGGGCAATCCAAATCTCAAAAGAGCCACTTTCGACAACCCATTTATTTTCATGATTGTAATAACTCAATAATGAATCATCGATCGTAAAGGATACCGTGACAGTCTCGTTAGGGCTAAGGAATCTTTTCTGAAATCCTTTCAGTTCTTTTACAGGCCTTGTCATAGATGATTTAGAATCCCGAATGTACAACTGAACCACCTCCTGAACTGCAACAGGGCCTGTATTTGTTAGGGAAATGGAAGCGGTCAGTGTCTCTCCCTTTTTTTTCTCCTGTTTGGACAATGAGATTGGACTGTATTTCACTTTCGAGTAACTCAACCCATATCCAAAAGGATAGAGAGCACTGCTGAGAGAATCGATATAATTGGAAGGGAATCTAGTATGCGGTCTACCCGTATTCTTATAATTGTAATAACAAGGGAGGTGCCCAACACTCCTAGGAAAGGATACGGGCAATCGTCCTGAAGGACTTTCAATACCAAAAGTAAGATCGATGCAAGCCTGAGCCCCCATTGTTCCGGGGTGCCAGGCCCACAAGATAGCATCTGCATAGAGTCTGACTTCACTTAGATCTAAGGGTCTTCCTGAGAATAAAAGAACCACAACAGGCTTTCCGATACCCTTGACTTTTTTCAAAAGATCTAGCTGGCCAGCAGGCAAACTAAGATCGCTGACCGAATTCATTTCTCCACTTCTCTGCGGATGTTCTCCCAAAGCAATGAGGGTGATCTCATGGTCTAAAACTTCCTTAAGCAAGCGATCACTGTGGAGAACTGATTCCCCAATTGTAATGTTTGAAGCCTGCAAACTTTTACAAAAATCAGCAAGACTTTCGACTTCTGATTTTTTGCCATCAAGCGTCCAAGTTCCAAATAATTCTTCACGAGCATGAGCCATAGGTCCTGTAAGCAAAATTTTCTGCAATTCTATTTCAAGCGGTAAAAGGTTGTTTTTGTTTTCAAGTAAAACCATCGACTCAGTGGCCGAATCCAGTGCTATTTTTTTATGATGCTCATTCAAATACACATCCACTCCCAGATTTTCAGCAGTGTATGGATTTTCTAACAAACCCAATTTTAATTTCATTTCGAGAACCCTACGGACGGAATCCTCTAAAATTTCAAGCTTTACTGAACCAGAATGAACCAATTTTTCCAAATGCTTTTCGTAACAAGTCGAGACCATCTCAATATCGATTCCAGCATTCAATGCTAAATTAGCAGCCTCCTCCATGGACTCACACACTCCATGAAATAGCAACTCTGCTACTGCTTCCCAATCGCTCAATACCACCCCTTCAAAGCACAATTCCTCCTTCAATAATCTTCTGATTAGGTCTTGATTGCCTGTGACTGGACTACCACTAATTTCATTGAAAGAGGCCATTACAGAACCGACCCCGGCCTTGACTGCAGACTTGAATGGAGGCAAATAAATATTCCGAAGTGTATTTTCGCCGATTTCAGTTGTGTTGTAATCCCGCCCCCCTTCAGCAGCCCCATATCCAATATAATGCTTGGCACATGCAATCATAGAAGTCGTATCCGAAAGAGACTGTCCTTCAATACCAGTGATGCAAGCTTCCCCCAATGCAGCCGATAAAAATGGATCTTCTCCATAACTTTCTGCAATTCTTCCCCACCTTGGATCTCTTGCAATATCAAGCATAGGAGTGAAGGTCCAATGAATCCCATTAGCACGACCCTCTTTGGCTAAAACTTCTCCACCCTTTTTAACTAAATCTCTGTTCCAGGTCGCTGCTTGTCCAATCGGAATCGGGAAAACCGTCCTGTGACCATGGATGACATCCCGAGCGAAAACTAAAGGCAGAGCAGGGCTGGATTCCAGAGCAATTTTTTGAATTGCATTCAGCTCTGAAAGCAAAACTTTATCTTGAACCTCATTCCCAGCCGTTGGAGATTCTGCAAGGATAACAGTTCCCACAGTTCCAGATTTCACCTTTTCAATCAAGTCAGGATCTTTAATAGAAATTTGTATGAGTTGACCGACCTTCTCTTTGACTGTCAGTCTGGATAGAATCTCCTCAACGGTGTTTTTTTTTGGATTACTCATCTTTTTGTAAATTTTTATAGATACTAGATTTTAAATATACATATGGCAGCAACACTGATATTTATACAAAGATTTCTTATGAGATACCCTCTTCTCAAATTTTAGGCTGCTCCTCAGGTGTCCATTAAAATTAAAATGAGAACCTGAAGATCGAATTATAAAAACTTCTTTTGATCTTTTGGCTTCAAAGAAAATTAGAACTCAAAAGAGAGCTTATTAAAGAATAAATCATATAAAAATTTTATCTTTGGGCGTACCTATCTTAACAAAAAGCATCCAGTAAATTAGAAAAATCTAAATCATATCCATGACTGAGGATAAAAACACCAAAAGATACATTGTGAATAGAACAAAACTCAACCAACCCTTGCCATGGAACACCTTAATCGCTTTTGGTTTTGGCGGATTGATCCCGATCGCACTTTTTAATGTTGCTGGACAATTAATCAGTTTGATAGGAAATATTGGTCTAGGATTGAGCGCTTTCTGGCTTGGAGTGATTTTGATTATTCCAAGACTTTGGGATGCCATCTCCGATCCTTTGATAGGACATATTTCAGACAACTATCGTTCCAGATGGGGACGTAGAAGACCTTTTATTCTCGTGGGAGGAATTGCAGTTGCTCTTAGCTTTGTTTTGATGTGGTGGGTTCCAAAGGGAACGTTTGTTCAAAGTCTTTTTCCTTCCGAACAAGCATACACTTGGTTTCAGCTCCTGTTTATCCTCACAGGATTATTGATCTTTTACACCTCTTGCACGGTATTCGAAATCCCTCATGGAGCATTGGGGATGGGAATGACTAAAGATTCTCATGAAAGGACAAAGCTTTTCAGTGCAAAAAGCTTTCTAGGGAATCTCTTTGCAATGGGAACCCCTTGGTTGTTTTATTTGGCAAACTTAAAAATATTCAAAGGAACAGGAGGCAATGAGGTAGATGGCATGCGCTATGTTTCCATTATGATCGCAATTGTGCTTATACCCATGTCCATCTGGTGGTTTTTTGCTTTAAAAGAGGCGAATGAGGAGAAAATTTCAAAACAAAAAAAATCAAAATTTTGGGAGGAGATGAAAAGAACTCTCTCCAATAAAACCTTTCTAAAATTAGTAATCATTATTTTCACCCTCGCTATGGGTTTCAACTTTGTAGGTTTATTCAACTACTATATCAGTATTTATTACCTTTTCGGAGGAGACAAAGTAATGGCCGGTTCTCTGCTAGGAATCAGTGGCACTGTCTGGGCCATAACAGGATTACTAGCGGTTATTCCACTCAACATAATCAGTAAAAAAATCGGTAAAAAACACACATTGATTTTAGCGATTCTGTTGATGAGTTCAGCTCAACTAAGCAAGATCTTTTGTTACAATCCGAACCTTCCCTACCTGGTGCTCATTCCTACAATTTTACTCTCTGCAGGGATGCTTATGTTTTTTACCCTCGGAGCCTCTATGGTTGGGGACATTTGCGATGAGGATGAGCTCCATACAGGGACTCGATCTGAAGGGAGTTACTATTCAGTGTTTTGGTGGTTCATTAAAATGGGCACTGCTTTTGCCAGTTTCGTTACAGGGGCTCTTTTGGTTACCACTGACTTTGATGAAAAAAGAATTCCTAAAGTAGATCAAATTTCTGGGAAAATAGAGATCTTGAGTGAAGAGATCGCTTCAGAAATACCAGCCTCCTCAAATACAAGGATAGAATTGAAAAATTCGATTCAAAATAAGACCCAAGAACTCAACGAGTATCTTATAAAGCGTCAAAAGGAATTCCCTAAAGACACTGAATTCTTAGATAATTTGAGGTTTGATTTGAATCAAACCTCAATAAAATTCAATACAATTTCTATGGAAACTCCTTTTTCCGATGAGCAGAAAAAGGAGACCCTAGAAACCTTGAAGGAATTGAAAAAAGAAGTCAGCGCTCTTTCCAAGCAATCTCCAAAAACATTGTTGATTTTAAGAATCATAGAAATTGGACTCCCTCTTATTTTATGTATAATTTCGATTTTTCTTTGTTTTCTTTATCCATTGACTGAAAAAAGATGCCACGAAATCAAACTTGCCTTAGAAAGGAGAGATTGAATCGAAATAGGATCTTAATCGTATGAAGGAATTAAACTTCAAAAACTCTAGCTAATTAGAAAATGAACAGTGAGCTTGTAAACTCTACCATTTTGGGTTCAGAGCTCCATCAAGCATAGATTGCCTGTGTTTTATTAATATCTTGTGTCGACTCGAAAGCATCGTAAAAAAACTCCACATCAATGAAAACGAACCTTCTTTTGTCACCATTATCATAGAAGTAAAAAAATCATAAAATCATAAAAAAGCCCTCAAAAACAAGATCCAAGACAAAGGAATCTATTCTAGTCAAAAATTACCAATTTAATCAAATCCAACGAACAAGTCATTTTATGTCTCGTTTTTTGACCGCTTTAATTTTAACCAAATTATACGATAAAAATGGACTCAAAATACGACCATAATGTGGTAATAATACAAAAACTTATACGACTACAATTCGGTCGTTTCTACGACGTTAATTTGGAAATTAACAAGTAGTAGTAGCAATGTTCGCTGTTAATGGGTCTTATGCATTCTTCATCTGTTGAAATGCTTCACTTCTAATTTTATGACCTTCGGCTGCAAGTTGAGATAGAATTCCAGAAACCCCATTCCATGCTTGAGCAGCAAAATCAGTCATAAAGTCAGGAAAATCGACTAAACTATTTGGTCCGTCATCCAAATTGTTAGAACTATCAAATAGCATTCCTTTTGGATCAACTCGATTAATAGACCAACCACCCACATAAGAATATAGACCCATGCCATCGACATAACCTAGAAGATCTCTTTGTAGGAACAATCTCCAACCTGACGCAGTCGTAACGCCATTTTCAAACTTCACCGCTTGTGTTTGGCGGACTACAGGGATTTTTTCTTGACGAAGTTCTGAGGATCGGTAAATTTTATTGTTTGCGGTTTTTCTGCCAGACAGGGAGTTTTCCTGACTTGCTATCTGTCAGATAAAGAACTTTTCCTGTAGTTTCAAGTTTGGGCTTTTCTGGCTGCCAACCTTCCTTTTGTAAATCTTCAATGGCTCCCTTCAATAGACAACCTAGCATTGCATTGGCGAGTAGATTGGCTGGATCAATCATTGGAGACATAATTCTATCAAAAAAGAAGCCCTGCTTCTCACTAAGGCTTTATTCAGAAAAAAGTGACTAAAAGAAAAAGGGTTTACAATTCAGGTTCACCCTGAGAAGTTCGCCAAACTCTGGCAACTGATAATGTGCCTTCTTCTTCGTTCAAACGGTAAATAACACGATAATGGGAACGAACGATCTTTTCTCGTATCAGTGGATTATTCTTTTCTGGAACCTTGCGACCTGAGAAGGGAAAGGCTGCAGTATCTTCAATTGTTGAGATAATTTTCAAACCTAGTTCTCTGGCTGCATCGATATTATCTTCAGCTATGTAGCGAACAACACCTTCGAGATCTTGATTGGCTAATTCAGTCCAATCTATTTCGTAAGCCATGACTCAAGATTCTTTTTCACCTGTTCATGAGGGATCACTTGACCTTTATCCACTTGCTCAAGCCCTTTTTCAAGGGCTGCAACAAAGCGAACTTTTTCCTCAATTTCTTCCCATGAAGCTGTTTCCGGCATTTCTTCAATGGTTTTTAAGGCTGCTTCTTTCATCGTCATAATGCTCATATTATCTTTCATTTCTTGTATTTTAGCAAGTCTACAGCTATTTTTATTTACCAGAATGAGTCTGGCTGTGGACTTCTTGTAGTTTTTTGATGTTTACTTCGGTGTAGGTCTGGGTGCTTTTGAGGGATTCATGACCGAGGAGCTTGTGAATAAACCTTATGTCAGCTCCGTTTTCGAGCATATGGGTTGCGCAGGTTAGGCGGAAAAGGTGACAGCTCTTTTCCCTTCCTATTCCAGAGGATTCAATATAACGGCTGACTTTTCGCCTTAATACATCAGGGTTGATGGCTTCGCCATAACTGCTAGGGAAGAGGGTTTTTTCGACTTAAGTAAATTCTTAAGCATATATTGCCTGTCCCTATTTTTAACCCTGCCTCCAGACTCTCTTACTTTCAAATTATCATAGCTAGCAGAAATAGCAAACAGACCAAAAAGCACAGTAAAAAAACCTAAAACTCTGAAAAAAATAGACATTTTTCTAAATTTACGGGCAAGAGCCACCAAATGTTATAATAGAAGGATATTCACGCGCACCTTCATTGTGTGGTGCCTCGAAAATCCGAGAATAAGACTTAAATTTTAGCATATATTGCCTGTCCCTATAATTAAATTCGAATAGTGGCGACTTAGCCACGGCTGAAGAGTGCAAGGCTGATGACACGCTCAGCTGGCATCTAACTTGCGAGTGGCCGACTGTTTGTTAGTAGAATAAATTCAAGAGGAAGAAATTCGTCAAAACATCAAATAGTCTGAACAAAATTTAGTTATTAATTCCTTTTAGTTTATTTTAAGATTTTCTATAACGTCTTGCTCTAACCTTAATATGATCTTTCCTTTATGTTTTCCAATATTAAAATCAAACTCCATTTCTTTCCCAAATACAAGATTCTTAAATTTTCGATTTATTGAATAATTACTCATTCGAGGAAAAGCACGGCCACCTAAACTGCCGTCAAGATGAATTAATTGTTTATTTTCAAAACTAAAAGAACCTGAGTAAGAAGACTCACCAATTTTTCTCAGATGAATTTCAAACTTCATTCCAAAGTTTAAAGATTCTATATTATAAGTTAATGGTTTCAATGCATTTTCTTCCAAGCTAATAGAATCAAAAGTAGTAGTATATTCTAATTTTGCGTCATAATCTTTGAAACCATGACCTTGATAATTTATTACAACAGGAAATTCCCCTGTCGCTTTTCCATTATCATCTAAAACTCTAACCCCTAACCAATATTCATCTGCACGAATAGACGTAGCGTTTAGTATTAAAAAGAATACAATTAATATAAAACAACTTTTCATTTGAATATCAATTCCACTCTATAATTGTAAATTCATCAAGAATTTCACAACCATTATCCGCATTATCATAGGTGCCATTATCGACACACCCTTTGCCACAAGGACCAGCTTTCGACTCAGCATTACTTCTCGCTTTAGATTGAGCTTCATCTACATTGTCTGCAATACCAGATCCATCACCCTGAGAACCTGCAGTGCATGGACATCCAAGTACTGCTTCTGAACAACTTTTTTTAGAAATTGCTGAACATTTTATGGTGTAATAAGTCTTCCATTTGCCCGTTCTTTCTCCCAAAATATCAAAATTATCCAGAGCTTCATTTTGAATAAAAGCATATATATTAGACTGAGCAAGCCTATGAAGTGATTTCAAATAACGAATAATAGAATCAAATTCAGATCTACTCATATAAAACTCACCCAAAGGATCTCGACTCAGCCATCTACCTTGGTTTGTATCATAATATCTAAATCCATAGTAATACCCTGTTTCTTCGTCTTGTGGCTTGGTGCTAAACTTATATGTGTTCATAGTCGAATATACCCATGATTCTGAGATTAATTCACCGAATGGGCCGTATTCATAACTTGCCGTTAAATCGCCGTTAGAATCA
>CAJWYM010000033.1 GCA_913049555.1 uncultured Opitutia bacterium | reverse complement strand
TCACAGAATCCTGCATCAAGCCCTATTTGAGAGAGGGATTTATTTGTATTGAGTAAGTCACTGCAAGTTTCGTTAATTCGCATTCTTCTGATATATCTAAGAGGGGTCATTTTAAAATGTTTTTTAAAATGACGTTCAAATGAGCTCACCGATAAACAAGAAATTTCCGATAGGTTTTTGATATTTATTTTGTCCTTGAAGTTGTTTTGTATAAATTCGATCGCCTTATATATTTTAGGATAGGGCAACTGTGTTAAATCTGCGCCTTTTATAAAACGAGTGAATCCTTCTAGACCAATAATTTCTCCATTTTTTGAATAGAGGGGGGTTTTAACTGTAGAATGCCAGTCGATAGTTTGATTTGCATTTGAGAGTAATTCCATACCGCTGACAGTCTTGCCCTCATTTAAAACCTTGTTATCTGTTTCTAGAAATCTTTCTGTTAAATAAGGCGGGAAGAAGTCTTTATCTTTTTTACCAATGATGTCCTTTTGATTTTGAAGCCCAAGCATTTTGCTCAATGCATCGTTTGCGCCCATAAATGTACTTTCGTTGTCTTTAATAAAATAGAAGATGTTGGGCATGAAATCGAAGAGCTTAAACCTGTTTGAGTTTGGACATAGATTAGAAAAAAAATGGTGTTCGGTGTTTTTCATTATTTATAGGTTTATACTTATTTGACGAAAATACAAAAAATAAAAAGAATATCTTTAAAAACAAATATTAATCTTTGTGGTATGATTTGAGTCAATTCCATTCTCTTCCATCTCAGGACTATTAAATGTATTCAGATTTTAACTATGCTCATAACACAAAACTCAAAACATAAAATTTCTCATGAAAAAAATTACTGATCTTAAAGTTACCGATAAAAATGTTCAGCAATGCATGGAACAAGAACTAGAAAAGAATAATGGTCTTTTGCGATTAGCGCCTTGTTGGGTTCCTCGTTCATTCTTACAGCCAGGAAAGCGGCTCAAGTTACATCCAGATGATTTATATGCATTTGGTTTGGATCGTGGAGGGATAGATGAACGTTGGTTTGCCTCAACGACTGAAGCTGCTAATGAAAACCGCGAAGCAGATGAAGGGTTAAGTTATATTGTCTTAGACGATTCGCGGATTTTGTTAAAAGATGCCGTGGAAGCATTGGGGGCCGAGTTAATAGGGGAATCTATCTGGAGTAAATACAGTCGCTGGCCAGTTTACAGTAAATTTTTTGATAATATGGGACCTATACCATTTCATATGCACCAGAATGATGAACAATCGGCATTGTTAGGTTTGCAGGGTAAACCAGAGTCTTACTATTTTCCTCCCCAACAAAATAATGTTGGTAACAATTTCCCTTACACCTTTTTTGGACTTATACCTGGGACTACGAAAGATCAGTTGTATAAATGTTTACTGAATTGGAATAGAGGCGATAACGGTATTCTTAATTTATCTCAGGCCTATCGCCTTGAAGTTGGCACGGGTTGGTTGTTGCCACCGTGTATTCTCCACGCACCTGGATCACTTTTAACTTATGAGCCTCAATGGGGTTCAGATGTTTTTGGGATGTATCAATCGTTAGTTGAAGGTCGGGCTGTTGATTGGTCTTTGCTCGTTAAAGATGTGCCCTCAGCGCATCATCAAGATATTGATTATATTATTGAGCAGTTAGACTGGGGGGCCAATGTAAATCCGAATTTTAAAAGGGATCATTTCTTACAACCCATAAGCATTGGCGATACTGCGAATGAAGGATATGTCGATAAATGGGTTGTTTATGGTAAGGTGAAAGAAGCACAGCCTTTTACCGCAAAAGAATTAACAATCAGTCCCGGGACGAAATGTATTATTCATGACAATGGTGCTTACGGTTTGTATGTGACACAGGGGGAAGGGAAAATGAATAATCTCAATTTGAACTGTCCTAAATTAATCCGCTTCCATGACCTTACAGAGGATGAAGTTTTTTGCTCGGAACAAGCGGCGAAGAGAGGGGTTGTCTTTGAGAATACCTCTACAACTGAAGACCTTGTCGCTCTGAGATATTTTGGACCTGAAGTAAATCCAACTGCTCCAACTAAAAAATAAAAAAGAATATAAATATGAACAATTTTCCAAAAATTCATAATGCAGCTTGGCCTGGTGTTGTTGGCAAAGGAGAAGAAGAGGGCGACCCTATTATTGGTTTGGACCAAATGCTTGATTACACTGCAAATGCAGAGGTCGATGGCGTCCATTTCGATGGGATTGATTTATTTTTATTGGATCCACATGTGTCTATTGATTCGAGTTTAGATGATTTGAAAGTGCTGTCAGATAAGGTCACAAGTAGAGACCTAGAAATAGGCAGTTTAGTTGCACCTGTTTGGGCGCCTGCTGGAGGGGGTTCAGCAATGGGTTCCGCGGATGAATGTTTTTCTTTTATCACCCAGATTCGAAAAGCTTGTGAGATCGCTTCTCATTTAAAGGAACTCGGGGTTCGTAAAGGAGGTGTGATTCGGATTGATACATCTGTTGATCCTGCGACTTGGGCTAAGGATCCTAAAGCAAGTAATGCTAAAATTGTAAAAACTTTTCAAGAAGCTTGTGATATAGCAAATGATTTTGGTGAAAAGTTGGCCATTGAAGGAGAAATTTGTTGGGGAGGTATCCACAGTTGGACAGCTGCTGAGGAAATACTAAAGTCTGTTGAACGTGACAATTTTGGCTTCCAAGCAGATATGGCCCATACGCTTTTGTATTTGCTCGGATACAATGCACCTGAATGCAGAGTGTTGCCGGAAGACTATCATTGGAAAGACGAGTCGGTTTTGAAAGAATCTTTAGAGGAAATAACTAAAGTCTTACGACCTTATACTATTGATTTCCATGTCGCACAAAATGATGCGACTGTGTTTGGTAGTGGTTCTCATGACAAAACAGGACGTCATTGTTTGCCTGATGATCCCAATGGAAAATTAGATATAGTCAGAGACGCAGGTTATTGGCTCCGTAATGAACAGGGCAAATTAACAAAGTCGATTCGCCATATTTGTTGGGATGGCTGTATGTTTCCTAATGAGGTAATGACCAAGCCGGAGACTTGGGAGAGTATTCTAGGAGTGATGATAAAGGTTCGGAATGAACACGGTTGGGTTAATTAATATTTAACATTGATTTAGTAGAATGAAAAATAAAAAAGAATATAATATCGGGCTCATCGGTTATGGGTTAATGGGTAAAATGCACTCTAATGCATATGCTACAGTTGGAAACTTTTTTGATTTAGAACACCAGCCTGTGTTGAAAGCTGTATGTGGTAGGAACAAGGATAAGTTGCAGAAATTTGCCAATCAATGGGGCTATCACAGCACAGAGACAGACTGGCGAATTTTGATCGAACGAGATGACATTGATGCGATTGATATTTGCACGCCGAATAATTCTCATGCAGAGATTGCAATTGCCGCAGCGAAAGCAGGCAAAGCGATTCTTTGTGAAAAGCCATTGGCATTGAATGTCGCAGAGGGTGAGGAGATGGTGAAGTGCATCGAGGATGCAGGTGTGCCTAACACAGTCTGGTATAACTATCGTAGGACCCCTGCTGTGACTTTGGCTAAACAGTTGATTGACGAAGGCAGACTGGGAAAGATTTTTCATTATCGTTCCAATTTTTTACAGGATTGGACGATCTCTGAAGACCTTCCTCAAGGAGGAGCCGGTCTATGGCGACTCGATTCAAATGAGGCGGGTTCAGGTGTCATAGGTGATTTGTTGGCACATTGTATTGATACCGCTATGTGGTTGAATGGATCGATTGAGAATGTCAGTGCAATGACGGAAACTTTTATTAAAGAGAGAGTGCATCAAGGGACAAATAAAGTAGAATCAGTAAAGATTGACGATGCTTGTAGTTTTCTCTGCCGCTTTGCGAATGGTTCCCTTGGGAATTTTGAATCCACTCGTTATGCAAGAGGACACAAGGCATTGTTTACTTTCGAGATTAATGGAGAGAATGCTTCGATTAGATGGGACCTTCATGATCTTCATCGCTTGGAATATTTTGATTATCGAGATGAATCTATTCTTCGTGGTTGGAGATCTATTCATGTTTCAGATGCTGATATGCCCTATATGGACAAATGGTGGATCCCGGGAACGCAGATAGGATATGAGCACACTTTTGTTCACCATGTTGCCGATTATTTTATAAACTTAGCGGAGGGTAAACCAACCAACCCAACTTTTGCAGATGCATTGGAAACTCAAAAGGTGTGCCAGGCTGTGATTGGCTCTGCTAACAATGAAGCATGGAAATTGACTGGAGCTAAACAATTTAAATAGGACTAATTTTATACTCATGATTCGAAAAAACCAAACCTTACACCTCGTGAAAAAACCAAAAATTACAACAACTTTAGCGCTTTGCTTTTCGTTATCATTATCCATAACCCTTAATGCGGATACTCATTCGATTTGGAGTGATTTAACAGCTAAGACTGATGAGCAGGTAAAGTTTTCTAAAACGATCACTGTTTCCGGAAATATCAAAGAAGATCCTCTCGCAGTCGCTTGTAATATTGGTGCCACTGTTTGTATAAATGGGCAAAAAGTATTTGTGAATAAAGATTGGAAATATCCTTCATTTGTTCCTGTCAAAAAATTTATAATAAAAGGTATGAATGAAATTATTGTTGATGCCATAGATGTAAATGGCATTGCAGGACTTGTTGCCAAGTTTTTTATAAATAAAAAATTAGTTGCACAGACTGATAGCAGTTGGAAGGTTCCGTTGGATGAGAAATTGAAACCTGCCGTGCAAGTTTTTCAATATGGGAGTGACCCTTGGGGGCAAACATTGAATAATCCAATTAAAGGGCCAAAAAATCATAGAAAGTCCATTGATGGTCAAGATATAACTGTCAACGATGGTTTTAAAGTGGAACGTTTGTATTCTGTTCCTAAGGAGACTGAGAAATCATGGGTAGGTTTGACAGAAGATGATGCAGGAAGATTTGTAACATGTGATCAAAACGGTGGCTTTTATCGAGTAATATTAAAGGATGGAGGAAAATCAGAAAATCAGAGGTTTTCGCAGCCAGAGCCAATCGCTTTATTTGATGGAAAGTCACTGGATGGTTGGGAATACGACCCCTCATTATGGTCAGTGCAAGATGGAGTGATAGTGTGTGATACATTTAATAAGAAAATTAAAAGAAATTCTTTTCTTGTTTGGAAGGGTGAGGTGGCTGACTTTGAGTTGAGTTATGATGCTAAAATCGAAGGTAAGAATAATTCGGGTATGATGTATCGGGCTCAATATTCTAATAAAGAAACTTTCTCACTGATTGGCAATCAATGTGATTGTCATCCAAGAGCTGAATATTGTGGAATGCTTTACTCAGAAGGAACAGGTCGTAAAATTGTTGCTAAAAGTGGCACTAAGGCAATCGTTGATAAGGGAAACGGCAAACCGAGGGTTGTTGGAAAAACAGAACCAATTGCTCCTGTTGATATTAGTGAGTGGCATACCTATAAAATAGTTGTGAAAGGAAATCGATTGAAGCATTACGTCAATGGAAGACTGGCTGTTGATGTTACGGACAATCATAAAAATATTAGACTTAAAGGCCTAATAGGCCTTCAATGCCATGCCGGACGTCCGATGAAAGGCTCCTTCCGAAATATTGTTTTAACAAAGTTCTAGTATTATTCGTCCAAAATTTCACGTGCAATTTAAGATGGGTTTTCTTAAGGCAAGATGAAATTAGAGATGATCCCTAATCTAAAGCTTTTTTAAATCTAGAAGAAATCCTCTCAATTCAAAAGGTTTTCCAGAAGCAATCTATTCAGAAAAACATGAACTTAGGTTTGGACAAAATTTCTAAAAAATGGTCGGTGCCTATTAGAAATTGCAAAGCTGCAGTAGACCCGTTCGCTTTTAAATTTGAAGGACGGTGTACACTCTAAAATCTCATGACTGACACACTTTAAAAAAACACTCCCAAAGAGTAGATAGAAATTTCTAATTCAAGCTTCTAACCACCGCCTTGGCAATCCCTTGAATCACTAAATTTTCTACTGGGTAGAGCGATGGGTAATCTGGATTTTCTGCTTTCAAATAGGGATGTTCGCCTGACTTGTGGATAAAGCGTTTGAGGGTCGTTTCTTCATCAATTAAAGCAGCTACAATGTCACCGTCTCTAGCTATACCCGTTTCAACGATCACTGTGTCTCCATCATAAATCGCCGCATCGATCATACTATCTCCTCTTACTTTGAGTGCATAGCTTTGGGTAGCTCTTTGAATTCCTGCTGTTTGAATGTCTACCTGTATCTGGTCAATTTCTCCAGCGCTTTCTACGCGATCTGGGTATCCCGCTGGGATAGCTCCATACAATGGAATGGAGACTACTTCCTGTGCGTTTTCAGGAATTTCATCATCTTCTTTAATCCATTTGTCTGTAAAAACAAACGCTCGAGCACGTCCAGGAATCCTTTTAATAAAGCCTTTTTTCTCAATAGCCTCTACATGTCGGACTGCTGCATTGATGCTTTTGTAATTGAAAGCATCCTGTATATCCCTGTAACTAGGAAAGAAACCTTTGTTCTGAAGGAAATCTTTGATGAAAACCAGCACAGAGGTTTGTTTTGCTGTAATCTCTTTCATAATTCATAAAACTAGTGAATTTAAATACACTTGCAAGAAAAGATTTCATTTTTTTGTTTGTCATTGAGCTTATTCAGAGAAGAATAAACGAACTATGAAATATCTAACTCTTGTAACGACCCTCTTTATCATGTCCGTGTTTGTCAGTTGTACCACTACAAAAATCGACAGCAATGGAGTTAAAATCCAGAAATCCAGATCCCTTATGGATTTTGTAGGCGCCTTTATAATCATGAATGAGAAGCCGAAAGAATTGGATCCTACTTGCGAGTTAGAGGTTCAATAAAATAATTTGCAATCTATCGCTTATTATAGTTAATTTACACTATGAATATTGAGTTGAATTCAAACTTTGCTTTTCTACCAAATTTAAATGGATTTGAAATTGTAGCGATTTTGTTTGTGGTATTATTACTCTTTGGTGCCAAGCGTTTGCCTGAACTTAGCCGATCTATGGGAAAGTCTATTCGCGAATTTAAAAAGGCCACCTCCGATGTTGAGAAAGAAATTAACTCTTCTATCGAAAATGAGCCCATCAAGAATCAAAAACTCGAGAAGACTAAAGAATCCGACCCTCTTAAAAACTAGCCCTCCAACCAATCTTCATTTAGGGTTTGGTAGTTTCAGTCCTTTAGTCTAATCGGTTTTTCTAATTAGATCTATTTTGTAAATAGAGATGCTCAAACTGCTTTTTGTTTCTTTTTGACCTTTTCATAAACAAACAACTCCTCAATGTTTAAATAAAGTGCCATCTTTTTCACTTCTTTCTGGATCGTTGAATCCGAAGAGTAGTCATAGGCAAGATCTAAAAGCAAACATACGAATTTTTCCCGATTGGATTGATTGAGGTATTGAGCCAAGCGTCTACAATGATTCTTGGGATTGTAGAGATTCTCTTCCAGTTCAATAGAAATGTGTAAAATTGCCTCAGCTTCAGAATTTGAAAGCGAATACCAGTTAGGAGAATTCTGACAAAATTCTCGATAGATTTTGCTATTTAGAGTCTTTATCCGAGAATGAAGGTGTGCTATCAGAGTGGCTGACAAACAAAGACCTTTAAGTGTTTTTTCCTCTATATTTAAGGAGATTTCTTTTTCTATGAAAAATCGTCGAACTCGAAAATAGACTGGATTATTCAGGTAATCATCCAAATGTCGTTCACGACCCAGAGCTTTTTGCATTCGGAAAGGCGTTCTTGTGTGTCCGGTCTTGAAACTTGAGCTAAATTCTGTAGAAATCGGATCTTTATGAAGTTCTAGGACTAATTTGTCATAAAGTTCCTTTTCTGAATCTAAAATTTTACCATCTGCTTTTATCAATTTAGAAACCCATTCGAGTGCTAGCTCAATTAATTTTTCATCTTTGTATTCTATTCGAAAACACCGGATCAGATGGATCACTTCAGCTTTAGACAAGGGATATTCAGAGTGTAATTGGACTTCTAGTTGTTCCTCATTACTGATTTCCATCCCATCCTTCAGAAGTTCCTCTACCAATACACTTTCTTTAGCATGCAGTTCCTGATCGACCCAGCCGAATGCAATTAATAACTTGCATAAAATGATCTTCTGGGAGCGGTTCATTCGTATTTCCATAGCGAATCCTTCCTTATTCATATCAGTCAGGGAATTTGTTAATTTTGGGTAAAATGAATTATTTTGTTTCAATAAGAACTGTATTAATATTATCTGATTTTTCAATGAAAAGGCAACGAATATTTTATAAATCTAGACAAAAGGAAAATGAAATTAATTTATCTCCTTTGATCGACTTGATCTTCATTTTATTGATCTTTTTTATCGTAACGGCTGCAATTGTAAATGAGACAGGGCTAACCACCTCAACCCCAGATTTACTAAAAAGCAAGATCGAGGAAAAACGAAAGCCGGTTCTAATTACTCTTCACCAAAACGGTTCCTTTTCTTTCGGAGGTAAAAAGCTTTCTATTTACTCTGCTGAATCTTTAATTAAGGCGAAGATAATGAATAATCAAAAACACATTATTATAGAAGCTGAGGACCAGTCCTCCTCTAGTCTTGCGATTCAGCTAATGGATATCGCCTATTTTTCAGGTGCCGAAGATGTGAAGTTAAAAGCTAAATAAGCATTTTGACACTGTGGTTTTAGTTCTCCATCATTAGAATCTTATGGAGAATGAAGCCATTCCAATTCACTTGCGGGTCGAGTACCCTTTTTCTAGCAATCGTTTTTCTTTGCCTGATGGGAATGGTTGCCATTATTTGGACGAGGGAGAGGGACCGGTTGTTTTGATGTTGCACGGCAATCCTACTTGGTCCTTTTATTATAGAAATTTGGTCAAGCACTTATCTAGTATTGGCTATCGTTGCATTGTGCCCGATCATATTGGATGTGGGCTCTCGGACAAACCCCAAGAATATCCCTACACCCTGTCCCGTCATATTCGAAATTTAGAGTGCTTACTCTCTCATCTTGAAGTCCAGAAGTTTAGTTTGATTGTTCATGATTGGGGGGGTGCCATTGGTATGGGACTTGCCACAGAACATATGGAGGCGGTTGAGAAAATTACAATCTTAAATACGGCTGCATTTTTATCCAAAAGGATCCCTCTGAGAATTCGCATTTGTAAAACCCCCGTTGTGGGTGAGTTCATCACTCGAGCCTTCAATGCTTTTGCTTGGCCTGCAACCTGGATGTCTGTCACTAAGAAAATGTCCCGATCGATAAAAGAGGGATATTTGCTCCCCTATAATTCCTGGAAAAATAGGATTGCCACTTGGCGGTTTGTTCAAGATATACCGCTTTGTTCCTGCCACAAGAGTTATAATCGTTTGGAACAGATCGATCAAAAGTTGTCCAAGCTGGCTGACAAGCCAATGCAAATTATCTGGGGTGGCAAAGATTTTTGTTTCGATGATTCCTTTTATCACGAATGGGTATCTCGATTCCCAAATGCAGAGGCCGATTACCTAAAAGATGCTGGCCATTATGTGTTAGAAGATGAGGCTGGTTCGATCGAGTTCAAAATTGAAACCTTCTTGAAATCATGAATTGGCAGCAATTACTAAGTGAGCATCGCTTGGGACGTTCTAGTATATCCGACCGACACACAGGGAGATCTCCATTTCACATTGATTATGATCGCATCATTTTTTCATCGGCTTTTCGGAGGCTGCAGGATAAAACACAGGTCCATCCTTTGTCTCACAATGATTATGTTCGAAGACGCTTGACTCATAGTCTTGAGGTAGCATCGATTGCTAGATCTATTGGTTACAATGTCGGCACTCGGTTGTGTCACAAACATCAGCTAGAAAATATCCATGAATCCGACATCGGATCGATTGTTTCTGCAGCTGCCTTGGCCCATGATATCGGAAATCCACCGTTTGGTCATTCCGGTGAGGATGCGATTCGCTATTGGTTTGAAAGTTCTGAGATTGCAAAACGGATGGCTATTGGAATGAGCGAAAAGGAAAAATCAGATGTCTATCGCTATGAGGGGAATGCTCAGGGTTTTCGAATGCTGACGAAACTTCAGATGCCTGACAATCGAGGAGGCATGCAACTAACATCCGCCACGCTTGGCGCTTTCATGAAATATCCTGTAGAATCTCTTATGGAAGGAGTGGATTCTTCGGCAGCGACAAAAAAATTTGGCTTTTTTCAAAGTGAGAAAAATTTATTTGCAGAGGTCGCAGAAAAAACAGGATTGCGCAATCGATCGCAATCCGGATCTTGGTGGTGTCGCCATCCCTTAGTCTTTATCGTAGAAGCAGCGGATGATATTACTTATAGAATTGTTGATTTTGAAGATGGTTTTCGTTTGGGCTTGGTCACTTATAAGGAAGTAGAAAGTCTGTTGTTAGAAATATTGGGGAAGGGATTTGATAAGCGAATATTAGAATCCATCAAGGAGGACAAAAATAAGGTAGATTATCTTAGAGCTACGACTCTGGGCTACCTAGTTCAGGAAATAGCGGATAAGTTTGTAGAGCTCGATGGAGCGCTTTTAGAAGGAGAAGTCCATCAGGATCTTATGTCCCTCATCCCCTCATCATCGGTTTTGAATGAAATCACTCAGATTTCTATCAACAGGATTTATTCAGATCGCAGGGCTACCGAAATTGAGGCCGCAGGTTTCGAAGTAACTTCAGGGCTTTTAGATATTTATGTTTCTGCAATCGATGAAGTTCGAAGACCTGAAAAGGTTTCCGCCCGAAGCAGTATGATCCTCAAACTAATTCCAGATCAATTTCTCTCCAATATAAAGGAAACGGACTCCCCCTATGATTCATTGATGAAAATCCTGGATTATGTTTCTGGGATGACGGATTCTTTTGCAGTAAATACTTATAAAAAGCTCAAAGGAATTTCCTTACCGGGCGCAATTTTAAGATAAGAATTTTTAAGAATGAAGAAGTCATTATTTAGACCTTGTATAGATTTGCACAATGGCAAAGTGAAGCAGATTGTAGGATCTACATTGAAAGAAGATGAAAGTGGATTGACTACAAACTTTATAAGTGATCAAAGTTCAGGATACTTTGCGGATAGGTATAAAAAAGACCATCTCGGAGGTGGACACGTTATCATGCTAGGAAGTGGGAATGAGGAAGCAGCTAAGGAAGCTCTTGGTGCTTTTTATAATGGTTTGCAAATTGGAGGGGGTATCAATGACCAGAATGCGGAGGAATATATTGCTGCGGGAGCCAGTCATGTAATTGTTACCTCATGGTTGTTCAATCAGAATGGTGAATTTCTACAATCCAATCTAGATCTTTTATTGAGTCAGGTGGGTATCGATCGCTTGGTCATTGATTTGAGTTGTAAGCAAACAAACCCCGGGGAATGGGTCATTGCTATGAATCGATGGCAAACCTTGACAAATCTTTCAATTTCTAAAGAAAATCTGTCTTATCTCTCTGGTTATTGTTCTGAATTTTTAGTGCATGCCGCTGATTTTGAAGGCAAGTGTCAAGGAATGGATATTGAACTCATCCAGAGATTGAGTGATTGGGTGGAAATTCCTGTCACTTATGCCGGCGGGGTTCGAGACTATTCAGATCTTGAGCGAGTTCAAAGTTTAAGCGAGGGTTCTGTAGATGTTGCAGTGGGCTCTTCTTTGGACCTCTTTGGTGGGAATGGTTTGACTTATGATGAGTGTGTACAATTCAATCGTAGATGACTAAACCGTCCCCAGAGACAGTCTGTTTTAATAAAAAAGCGAGGACTTATGATTCCAGTGCCATTCCCCAAAAAGAGGCGATTGATTGGGTTCAAGGTCGTATCTCAAGGATTGATTTATCGGCTCAGATATTGGAAATAGGTGCAGGGACGGGAAATTGGACTCGGATATGGCTAAAAAAAGGGTTTAAAAATTATACGGTCAGTGATGTGAATCCGGCTATGATTGAGGTTTCAAAATCTAAGCTGCAATCCAATCGAGTTGAATATCAAGTTTTGGATGCATGGAAGGAGAATTCTGAGGATGAAGTTCAGAAATATGATGTCATCACTTCCACAAACCTTTTACAGTGGGCTCCTTATTTTTCTCCCAAAAAGGTTTTTCCCTTTCACTCAAATTTAAGATCGGCTGGATTATCCATTCATTGTATTCCCATTGCTCCGACTCTCTATGAATTCTATGAATGGATCCCTGAAATCCAGCCTTTTAGCTGGAAAACTGCGGATGAGTGGAAAAGTCTTTTCGAAGCGGATGGTTTTTCTATTCTCGATCTAGAGCAAAAAAAAAATACATATAAATACGTAAATTTACAAAGTGTTTTGAGGAGTATTCACAATACTGGAGCGACCTTAAAAAATAAAACCCTCAACCTTCGACCCTTTATAAAAAAGTTCAATCATCCCTTGCATGTGACTTGGAACTTTTTATGGATTGTCGCTCGGAAAAGTGGATCCTTTGAACGGAGTTAAGAATCCTCAAAATTTACCTAAGAGGTCGGTTGACCTCAAAAGCCTTTTGCACTATTTTACTTATATGGAAGATGATTATGAGGATGCTTTTGATCCAGTAAAAGATGCAATAGCTGATATTGCCGCAGGTAAGCTGGTGATAGTGACTGATGATGCCGATCGTGAAAATGAGGGAGATCTTGTTATGGCTGCTTCCAAAGCGACTCCTGAGTTAGTGAATCAAATGATTTTGCATGCCCGAGGACTGATTTGTGTTCCCATGATGAACGATCAGCTTCGCAGGTTGGGGATTTCACAAATGGTTCAAGACAATCGAGAATCTCAACAAACGGATTTTTCGGTTTCTGTAGATGCTGCCAATGGGATCACAACAGGGATCAGTGCTTATGATCGTGCTGCAACAATCAATCTTTTAGGCAATGACTTGAGCACTCCAGACATGTTGGTGCAACCGGGTCATATTTTTCCCTTAAGAGCTCGCGACGGTGGGGTTTTGCAGAGAGCAGGTCATACTGAAGCGGCTGTCGATCTATCTTCATTAGCAGGTTTACACCCAAGTGGCGTGATTTGTGAAATTTTGAATGATGATGGAACTTTGGCCAGATTGCCAGAGTTGATTGCATTCAAAAAGAAATTTGGACTGAAACTCATCTCGATTGCGAGTTTGATTGAATATCGCCACCAAAGAGATTGTTTGGTGCAACAGATCGCTGTGACTGATTTGAATACCTCCTCTGGCAAATTTAAATTGCATGCTTTTAAGAGTGTTTTGGATGGTCGTCAGCACTTTGCTTTAGTAAAAGGAAAAATCACTGCGGAGCCTACTTTAGTTCGGGTTCATAGTGAGAATTTATTTGAGGATGTATTTGGTGTGAACTCTCAAAATCAATCCAGTCCAGTACAGGCTACCCTCAAGAGAATTGAAAAAGAAGGAAAAGGAGTGCTCTTATATATCAAGCAAAACAACGGGGGCGTTGAGATTGTGGATGAAAACTCAAGAGGCCCTATACAAAAAATGCGTATGGACTTTCGCGACTACGGATTAGGCGCTCAAATTTTGAGCCAACTTGGAATTAGGAAGATTCGTCTTCTCAGTTCTTCTAAGCGGAAAAAAGTCGTTGCCCTAGAAGGCTACAACCTAGAAATCGTAGACCAAGTAAACTTATGAGTGATGATTCTCCCAAACCTATGAGCTGGGACCTCAGTTCTGCTAGAATCGGAATTGTTGCTGCCCGTTTCAATCAAGCCTTGGTTGACAATCTGGTTGAGAAAGTGTCTCAGGCCCTTGCATCTTATGGTCAACCCGAGTCTTTGTTAACTTTGGAACGAACTCCCGGATCCAATGAAATTCCTGTTGCTGCCTCACTCTTAACCAACGGAATTTATGATCTAGAGTGTATTATTACTCTAGGGGTGGTCATTAAGGGCAGCACGGATCATCATCATCTAGTCGGGCAGAGCACCTCTCTAGCTTTACAAGATTTGTCCATCAAAACGGAGATTCCTATTATCAACGGAATTATTGTGACAGATACCAGAGAGCAAGCTATTGAAAGAATCGAAGGAACTATGAATCGCGGTTTTCAGTTTGCAAATGCAGCTGCAGAAATGATTGAATTAAGACGAAAATGGAAAAACAGATAAAGAAGTCACAAAGGCGAGACAACCGCTTTCATGCATTGCAATTTATTTACTCTTGGGAAATTAATAGGCCTGAAATACTCGCTCATGCGATGATGGAGTTTTTTGATAATCTTGAAAAACCAAGAGTTTATTTTCAATTTGGAGAAGAACTGGTTCATGGAATTGTTGAAAAAGTCGAGGAATTAGATGCAGAGATCGAGAGACGTGCCGAGAATTATAAGATGTCTAGAATTGGACGTGTTGATTTAAGTATCTTAAGGTTGGCTACTTACGAAATGAAATTTCGCAAAGATATTCCCCCTATTGTCACAATCAATGAGGCCATTGACTTGACGAAACTTTTTTCTTCTCACGATTCTAAGCGTTTTATTAATGGAATCTTAGATGCCATGTCTGCAGATATTAAAAGACCCTTAAGGGAAGCCCAACACTAGGTTCGGATCGGTGTAGTATTCAGGTTCCTGCTCTTAAGTCGGAATTGATTCGACTCTTTGAATCCAAAAGAATTGAGTCCCTTAATTTCAAGAAATTTCCTGTGGAATTGTGACAATATTTGCTCCTATTTGGAGTCAAATGAATCTACAAAGCCTTTGATTTTTATCCCAAATTACTCATTAAAACTTTGTTTTTAGTTTCATAGATTCGCTTGCAATGATTTATAAAAATCCTTCATGGAACCAAAAAGTCCAGTTTTAGGTTTTATAAGTGATTTCTCTAAAAGCTCTTTTGCTTGAATCTTATTTCCGATTGCCTCATCTGGCTTTATTATGAGACTTTGATTTTATGAAATAGTTTTGAAGCAGTCCCTGTTTGGGTGCGAAAATCCAGGCAATAAGAAACAAACAACCGGCCATAACTGCAATCATAGCCGAGCTGGAGGTGCTATTTAATCCAAACCAACTAGGAACAAGGATCGCTGAAATATGCCCTAAAATGGCAGCTGCGATTGAGAAAAATACGCTCACGAACATCATGATTACTAAGTTCTCAGTGAGCAAGTAAGCAGTAGCTGCTGGAACGACTAACATGGCAATCACAATGATGCTTCCAACTGCTTCAAAAGCAGCTACAGTGGTTATGGCAACCATAGTCATCAGAAGATAATGAATAAGACCTGAGTGAATACCGAGAGTTTTTGCCAGAGCGGGATCAAAAGAGCTTATCTTGAATTCCTTGTAAAAGATTCCGATGACAGTGATATTAATGACTAGTATCATTGTTAAAACGCAGGCAGCTCTTGGCGCCTTGAAAGATAGACCCAAGAATTCCCAATGCCAAAGATCCAAGGGAGTCAGCTCCAAGGCTCCGTAAAGAACACAACTCGCATCCAATTCAACGTGATTCGAGGCTTGGACAATAAGGATCAATCCAAGTGCAAAAAGGCTTGTAAAAACAATCCCCATGGAAGCCCCGCGATCCACTTTACCGAACTGGCTAATCCATTGACTGAAAAGAGCTGTTAATACACCGACTACAGCAGCCCCGACAAACATGGAAAGACTCGATCGAGAACCGGTGATCATGAATGCAATTGCGAGACCCGGTAAAACGGCATGGCTGATAGCATCTCCCATCATACTCATTTGTCTAAGCACTAAAAAGCACCCTGGAATGGCACAAGCGGATGCACAAAGCGCCCCTGTGATTACGATCCAAGTATCTAAATTGTACCATTCCATTCAGGAAAGCCCCTCTGATTCTGAGTGTGGATTAGGGATATACATGTAAGGGGAGGTTTTCATCTTGCTTTCTAGCATTCGAACGATATCTGCACCGAGAACATGTTCCACTAAATCCGCCCCTCGATCCACATTTGTCGGTGCTACTTCAGCGTACTCAATTAAATACATTTCCCAAAGTCGATGATTTCTTGTAGTTCTGGCGGCTTCTGCAAATCCAGCTTCCCCGAGCAAAATATATTCGTCGGTGTATCTTTCAATGAGTCCATTCTTTTTCGAGGTATGAATGAGACTTTTTAGTTCGGTATCCATCCATGATCTTCTTTGTAATAAGCGAGACCTTTTTATTTTTTGATTGTTAATCATTCTGTTTTCATGCATCGCCATCTCCTCCAGAACCTCGTAAGAAGAGTGCATAAGGTGATCTCGCCCAATTTTTCGATTTAATTTTGTATGCTTTATAAAACGAATTAAAAGGCCTCTTGAAGTTCCAAAAAGCATGCTGAAAATAAAGATTGTGGTCGCTACTAAAACGATGACTGCACCAGCCGGTAAATTCTGAAAAAGCGCACTCATCGTCGCTCCTACCCATCCACTGAGTCCTCCTAAAACGCTTGAGATTATTAGCATTTTCTTTAGATTCTCGGTCCAGAATCGAGCTGCTGATGGAGGAATAATCAAAAAGGCAATAATTAGAATGAGACCTACAGATTGTAGACCGATAACGGTCACCAGAGTGATCCCTACTAATAAAGAAAGGTCCAATGCATAAACAGGCCATCCTTGAGTGGCCGCGTAGCCTGAATCAAAACATAAAAGAGTCCACTCCTTTAACAATATAAAAGAAGCCACTGTAACCAAAATTGCAACCAGTGAAATCAACCAAAAATCATACAGAACAATGGATGCAGTTTTACCATAAATAAAGGATTCTAAACCGGCTGCACTTGCACCCGGGATCTCTGTAATAATTCTCAATAGGGCTACTCCGAGTCCGAAGAAAATACTCAGGACAATTCCCATGGCTGCATCGTCTTTAAGTTTGGTTGTATTTCGAATAGCCATGACTACCAGAACTCCAACAAACCCACTAATACTAGCCCCCAAAAGCAGTCCTGGCAGGAATTTACCTGTATTGCCAAGGGCGGTCATAATTAAAAATGCAATGCCTATTCCAGGCAGGCAGGCATGCGAAATTGCATCCCCAATTAAAGACCTTTTGCGTAAAAGCAAAAAACTACCAATAGATCCTGAGGCGATCCCAAGAATGGAGGTGCTTAAGATCACAAGTCGAGTGTTATAATTGGCCAAGCTTATAACTTCTAAGAAATCTTTAAAATTAAAATGGATGAAGGAAGTCCCCAAGTGATCTGAAGCAGAACCGAGGATCGGTTGCAAAAAAAAGGGGAATGAAACAAACAGAACTTTAAGAAGCATAGAATTCGTCCAAAAGTTTTAGTGGGTGATGCGCAGAGCATTGCTAGCCTCTTCTAAAATGGTAAGTTTTCCTCCGTAGGTTTTGGATAAGTTTTCCCTAGTAAAAACTTCCTCTGTTGGTCCAGATTTCACGATTCTCATATTGAGAAGCACCGTCCAATCAAAATATTGAGAAACCGTTGCCAAATCGTGGTGCACAACAAAACAGGTTTTACCCAAGGACTTAAACTCTTTGAGAAGTTCGATAATCGCTCTTTCTGTCGCAGCATCGACAGCTGCAAAAGGTTCGTCCATAAAATAGACTCGGGTGTCTTGGGCGAGGGCTCGAGCCAGGAAAACTCTTTGTTGTTGCCCTCCGGAGAGCTGACTGATCTGTCTGTCGGCCAAGTCTGCAATTCCGACTCGGTCCAAAGCCTCTTTTGCCAGTTTTTTGTGACGACTTTTTACTGAGCGGAACCAACCTATTTTTCCATAAAGTCCCATCGCAACCACTTCTAAAGCGGATACTGGGAAGTCCCAATCTACACTCTCCCTTTGAGGAACATACCCGATCATGGAACGTTGCTCTTCATAGCTTTTGCCAAACACCTGAACGGCTCCGCTTGTTTTAGGAAGGAGATTTAAGCAGGCTTTAATGAGGGTGCTTTTTCCTGCTCCATTCGGGCCTACGATTCCTACTAACTTGGCCTCCGGTATCGACAAATCTACATCCCAAAGGACTGGCTTACTATGATAAGCGACGGTTAGGTCTTGAATATGCAATGCAGCGCTTTGTGGATTGAGGATCTTTGATTTAGGGAGAGGTGCTGGAACGGCTGCTGTCATAATTGGATCCTGTTATTAAGTCTCTTTAAGTTTTAAATCTCCTCCTATAAATCATGGATCTATGCAATCAATGGCTTAGTGACAACAAACCATTCATTCCTTTTTCTGGGGCTTGACCGCCCAATGCGCGCGTAATGGTTGTGATGTTATGATCTATCATTCCAATGTAGGTTCCCTCGTAGCTTCCGGCGGCTCCCATAGCATCAGAAAAGAGTTCTCCTCCGATGGAGACCTCCAGATTTTTTGCTTTAGCACCTTCAATCAGTGCTTTTATATTTTTGGCAGCTATGGAAGTTTCTATAAAGACAGAGGGAATTTTTTGTTGTACTAAAAAATCTATCAGCTCTTCAATATCTCGAACTCCAGCCTCTGATTCAGTGCTTAGACCCTGAATACCCCGAACATCCAATCCATAAGCTCGACCCATATATCCGAAAGCATCGTGGGCAGTCACTAAGAATCTTTGAGTTTCAGGAATCGTAGCGATGGATTCCTTTGCATAAGTGTCTAGTTTAGAAAGTTCAGATTTATATTTTTCAGCATTGGATGTGTATGTAGATGCGTTTTTAGGATCCAATTTGCTTAAAGCATCAACCATGACCTCAGTGGCACTCATCCATCCTTGAACGTCCATCCATACGTGTGGATCGTAGTGATTTTCTTCGTCTGTCAGTAAGTAGTTTTCCTGATTTTGCAAATTATCTGTAACTGCATAGACAGGTTTGCCGGATGTGGATACTTTAACAAGAGTATCTCCCATTTGACCCTCTAATAAAGTTCCATTGTAAAAGATAATGTCGGCTTCCATTAGACTTACAACGTCTCCACGACTTGCTTTGTATAGATGCGGATCGATCCCTTGCCCAATTAGAATGTCTACATTCCCATGATCGCCAACAATGTTTCTTAAAACATCACCTACCATACCAATGGTCGCTGTGATTTTCAAAGGATCATTTTGAGATGCCACTTCGAGCTTCTGAGTATTTTTTTCAGTGGGATTCTTACAACCAAGAAAGGTCATCAGGGTTGTTAGGCAAAGAGAAGCGATTATTACTAAAGAAAACTTTGATTTCATGTTTTTGGATCGATTATTTAAGTAAGTTATTTATCAATTTGTATTTTTACTTGAATTCACCCCATATAAGGATTCCTGGAGAGAGCGTTTAGTCCTAAATCTAAATGAGAGCTGAAAGTGGAAGTTATGGGAGCCCTTTCAACCCAAGGATTGAAAAAATCACTGGCTGTATTTAGGCAAGAAAAATTGAAAATTTTATTCCATTTGCTGTTTTGAATGCAAAGTCGATTGTTTAAGAAAGTTTTTGCTAATTCAGCGAGTTGAGGAATCTCCCAGAAATTTAAATTTCTTACATTCGAGCGAGTGTGGAAATTTCTAAAGTCTGAGGAAGCTTCATTTTTATCCTCTAAGGCACGAAGTGGAGAAAAGCAAATGATACGTTGATTGATTAATTGACCACCTAACGGTGATTTACTCTTCAATGCTGGCGACTTTGAATCCATCGCCTCATGATTTATACCGCATACGAAATCGCTCATTTGAAAGCGATCATTGTCAAATAAATGCAATCTCCCTTCGATTATTCTTTCTTGGAAAATCGATAAACATCCACAAACAAGTACGGCGATAATTGCTAGGCTCCAATATAGAAAGCAAATTTGTTTGAGGAGAAAAAATTTCATATTTTAAATGTCAAATAAATTACTTTGACTAATCAAAGTCAAGGGTCTTTCGAGGAATATCAACCTTTTGAAGACACAAAAGGAGAGGGACATGATAGTCTTTGGGTAAAAGTGGATCTTTAAAAATTCTTCTAAATCCTCGGGATTCATTTTTTAGAATTTAATTTATAGTTAACATAGAACATCAAACTTTTCTATTCTCGCTTAGAAATTCCTATTTTTACTTTTGATAGAATTTTTTTGGGCCTTGTAGGTTTTTTTATTTTTAATAGTTTTTCTTCTCTTTTTGTATTTTCAAGTTAATGTAACCCAATGGATTTTTTAAGATGGAATGAAGACATACATCTGAGTGAAGAGCAAAAAATACCGGTCACTGTTCTGAGTGGGTTTTTAGGTTCAGGAAAGACCACCGTTTTGAATCGGATACTGAGAGAAGCTCAAGGGAGTTCTAAGATTGCTGTGATTGTAAATGATTTGGGAGATGTAAATATTGACGCATCTCTAATTCATAATGAACTGAAACAATTGGAGGGTCCGATTGCTGGAATGTTAGAATTGCAAGGGGGTTGTATTTGCTGCACCATTCAAACGGATCTTCTGGATGCATTGCTGGAGATTTGGAAAACAAAAAAACCGCATCATATTTTAATAGAAGCTACTGGAGTTGCAGAACCTAAATCCATACTGGAATCTATTTATTCTATCAATTATTTTGGCAGAAGTGGCACCGATTTCTTAAAGATCTCCAACATGATTACAGTCCTCGATGGAGGCAATCTTGAGTTGTACCTGAGTTCTGATGAAAATACAGGAAAAGTTCGAAGAAAGCATCTTTTACACAGTGATCCAAGAAAGCCCCTTGAAGAGTTGTTGATAGAACAAGTGGAATGTGCGGATCTTTTGATATTGAATAAAGAGGATTGTTTGGATATTTCAAGTCGGGAACGCTTTCTTTCCTACCTAGAATCATTGAATCCCCACGCTCAGAAGTGGACTTGTCAATTTGGAAAGATTCCAACTTCGGAGGTTTTGAATCGTTCTCATTTCAATGAAAAAATTACTTTAAGTGCTTCTGGTTGGGAGCGTTCTCTTCATCAAAATAGACCGGACGCTAAAAA
The DNA here is from genome assembly GCA_913049555.1 of uncultured Opitutia bacterium. Classification (GTDB taxonomy): domain Bacteria; phylum Verrucomicrobiota; class Verrucomicrobiia; order Opitutales; family CAJWYM01; genus CAJWYM01. The sequence continues at coordinate 19,595 of CAJWYM010000033.1, read as the reverse complement.
GGATGAAAAATTGGAACACAACCACGAACACAGCCACGAACACAGCCACGAACACAGTCACGAACACAGTCATGATCATAGTCACGAACATAGCCATGATCATAAAGATTATGGATTGGATACTTTTGTTTTCAATGCGCGTCGACCTTTTACGGAGTCTCGATTTCTAAAATTAATGCGCCAAGGGCTTACCGGTGTTTTAAGAGCTAAAGGATTTTATTGGACGGATGATAACTCGAAACGAATGGGTTTTGTCTCCATTGCTGGCAAGATTATGCGAGCTGATTATTTGGCGGATTGGGAGATCACACAGGTGGATAGGGGTAGGAAGACCATGGATGAAGTTTCGGAAAAAATTCTGGAACGTTGGTTGCCTAAATATGGAGATCGCCGTCAGGAAATTGTTTTTATTGGTATTGATTTAGATAAAGAGACAATCGCCTCAAAGTTAAAAGCGTGTTTTTCTGATTCTCATTGAGTGTAGCTATTAAGAATCCATTCTAAGAAAATGAATTTTAAGGATAGACTGGATAGAAAGAGTCCCTTTGTTTTTGAGTATAAAATTTTATATAAACCCGAATTCCTCACTAGAACTAAAAGGTTCTATTTCAGAATACCATCCTTCATTTCGCTCTGATCTCTTTTGTTTGAATCTCATTTTCTTTTACATTATCCGTTATAAATGGAACTAAATTGAGCTGCGAGTTTGACATATTTAAAAAGTAGTACAATCGTACTAAATATCAATCAATTGAATTATTTTAAATAAAAGAGCCAATATGTTAGGGAATCCAAAAACTTTAGAAAATATGAATTTATCCTTGGATGGGGAATGGAATATATTATTCGATGCTTCCAATGAAGGTCGCGAAGCTGGATGGATGAATTCAAGGGTCTTTGAAGCTCATAGTAAATGTCAGAGGATTTCGGTTCCCTGTTGTTGGGAGGAGATCCAAGAAGACTACGAGGGCGTTGCTTTTTATCAGAAAAAGTTTGAGCTTTCCGAGGATTGGAAAGAAAAGGTTGTTTATTTAAAATTTGATGCGGTCAATTATTTGGCGGAAGTTTATCTTAATGATGAGGTTTTGGGTTTTCATGAGGGAGGATTCACTCCATTTCAGTTTAATATTGAGCATCTTTTAGATTATGAAAAAGAGAATGTCTTGACCCTCCGTGTAGTCGGTCCGGTTACTATGACAGATCAAGTGATCGACGGAATGGGCCCTATGCAAACGCCCCAATGGAGGGGTGCCTATACTGGGGGTATCTGGCAGTCTGTCTGCTTAGAGGCTACGGACAAAATTCACCACAAGGATCTTTTTATTGAGACCCATTTATCAGAGGACTCTGTGGATTTGCATTATGAGATCCACAACACCCATCGTTCTAAGCAAAAGATTGATTTAGAGGTCACAATCTTTTCTAAGGTTGAGGGTGAAAAAAAAGTCACTCTCCGAGAAACAATGGAGTTGAATCCTGGTATCAACAAATCATCTTTGCGTATTGATTTAGAGGATGCAACTTACTGGTGTCCTGAAAATCCATTTCTTTATCAGGTAGACTCTCGAATTTTAAGAGAGGGGACCTTGTTAGAATGTAAGCTGGAAAATTTTGGGATGCGAGAATTTACAATTCGCAACGAACAGTTGCAGCTCAACGGAAAGCCCCTGTTTTTAAAAGCTACTTTCTTTGAAGCCTTGTATCCAGTAAAGCTTGCGAATCCTGACAGTCGTGAAATGGCAATACGGGAAATCCAGTTGGCTAAAGAATGTGGCTTCAATATGATTCGTCCATGGAGAAAACCCCCCTCAAAAATGTGGTTGGATCTTGCAGATGAAATGGGAGTTCTGGTTGTCGGGAGCTTGGTCGTTGAATGCATGGGTAAACCCAATGCCTCTCCTTATTTGCCTAGAAGAGTGGAGACTGAATTGAGGGAATCGATTCTTAGAGATAGAAATAGAGCCTGTGTGGTTCAATGGGAGCTTTTTAATGAACTCCATCGACCCATATTGATGAATATGCTCCATCCAATGTCCATAAAAGCTAGAGAGTTAGATCCGACTCGATTGATTTTGGATGAGTCCGGTGGCTGGGCATATGGAGCGAACCTTTATTTACCCTATGAATATGAGCCGACTCCATTCAATGATATTCATCATTACCCAGGACCTAATATCAATCAGAATAAGTTTGATGCGTTCCTAGTCATTGGAAAAACGGAGGAAGAAAAGGAGGCCATGGGGAAGGTTATAAAAACCCCTGGAAAAAATGTGGTTCCAGGAAGGATGTCTTTTGTTTCAGAATTAGGCTATGGAAGCCTAGGAGATCTAGCTGCAAACAATCTGGAGTTTGAGAAAAAAGGAAACCCAATCACTCCTCCTTATAAATACCACAAAAAGTTGCATGCACAGACAGAAGTGGTTTTCCGAAAAGCAGGATATGAGGCTATCTTTGAAAATCTGAGTGCATTTTATTTAGAGCAGCAAAAAGTGCATGGTGCAGCAAACCGCCGTATGATGGAGGCGGCTCGTTGCAATCCAACGGTAAATGGTTATTGTATTCACGCTTTGACTGCGGGCAACTGGATTATTGGAGCAGGCATTTTGGATCTTTGGAGAAATCCGAAGCAAGAAGCCTTTGAGGGCACAAAAGCAGCCAATCAACCACGTCAAACCGTTCTCAGAATTTTACCTCGCAATATTTATGCTGGAGAAGATGCTGAATTAGAGATTATTGGAATCAACGAATTTGAAGAGATTTCAGGGACTTTGGAACTCAAGGTTTCAAACCCTCAAGGGGAAGTTTTAAAAAGCAATCGATTGCAATCCAACCTAATAAATGGAAGTGAGCTGTTCTATTCTGAAGTTTTTGAGACTCATAATTTTGAAGGCAATTATCAGGTAGAAATTTTATTGAAAGACGATTCTGGTGCTATGCTGAGTGAATCTAAAGAATCTTTTATGGTGATCAAAAATGAGGATTTACAACCATCCATGGATTCGGTGGCTGTTGTAGATCCAGGAGGGCAATTGAAATCTTTTTTTGAGGGCAAAAACGTTGCAGTCTCTAATTTTGGAGTAGAAACCTCTTTGGATACCCTAGTAGTCGTTGGGCACATCAAAGATTGGAATGGAGTGGGTGATTTTGAGTTTACTAAAAGTTTAAATGCGTTTGTGAAAAAAGGGGGCAAGGCAATCTACTTACAGGTTCCTGGAAAAGAAAGAGTTCCCATGGGTCCTAAAAGTTATGATAAGAAAGAAGGCTTCAAAGGGGAGGATTGGTTGCCGACAAAACCAACTTTAAGAGGAGCTACAGGCCTTTGGGACGGGATATTGCACATGGCTCATGATCATCCAGTTTTTGAAGGTTTGCCAGTTCACCAATCCATGGTGGAAGTGTATGAGAATTTGAGTCCATGGCACAGTATGCACGCAGAGGAAGGCGATAAAATGATTACCTCTATTGCCTTCGATCGTTTTCCAAACTTGGACGATGCCAAAAAGAATTATGTAGGGCCAGGAGATGCTTGGTGGGGAACCGATATGGTCGCTCAAAATTATGGAGCTGGGAAAATGATTTTGACCACTCTTTATATTGTTGAAAACCTAGGTAAAGATCCGGTCGCGGACAAATTGCTTTGCAATTTAATTAAGTATATCAGTCAGGAATAGTTTCTCCAATTTTTGTTGAGTTTCGATAGGCACTTGGGGAAATTTTCGTGTGTTTTTTAAACGATCTGGAGAAATGAAATTCGTTTGCATATCCGAGTAAATCAGAGATCTGGTAGATGGTTAGGTTTTTCTCGGTCAGATAACTTTTTGCCATGTGGATTTTCAAGGATTGAAAATATTGTAGGGGAGTTCTGCCGAAATGATGTTTAAATTCTCGACTAAGGTGAGAGGCACTCACTTGGATATGGAGACAAATTTGTTCTATATTTATATTATTGTGGATATTATGGTGCATTTCCTGAATTGCCAGATTCAACCAGTTGGGTATGGATTTTTTCTGGGAATGTGCACTGTAGAGAATGGAAGCGAAAGAAACTTCAAGCGCTTTTGTGTGGTAGGCACATTGTAACTGCCTATTTTGGTGAATTTGACTGAATTCGGGAATTTTTTCTAATCCAATAAAGATTTTTTTGTAGTTTGCTCTAAAATGATGAATTTGTTTTCTGAGTAATTCGTCCTCACTTCCTAGAATTTCAAAAAAAACAATGTATTGAGCCGTATCGATGGATTCTTTTGCAGGAACCAGAGAATGTCTCTCTCCTGGCAAAGTAATCGAAATATCTCCAGCTTCTAAATGGAAAGGTCTTTTCTCTGTTTTATAGAAAGCTTTTCCTTTTATGATAAAGTGCAATTCATAAATTTCGTGTTCGTGGCTGGGCATCTGTAAGGGCATACACGGAACAAGCAAAACATTTCGGACATGGATCATGACTCAGAGGAGATATTAAATATCAATAATAGATATGTTATTTTTGATTTGGATTAGGGTATTATTATATCTATAAACAACTCGTAATCAAATTCAAAAGAAGGCAATAAATGAGCGAAAAACCAAATATTATTTTAATTAATTGTGATGATTTAGGATATGGAGATTTGGGTTGTTATGGATCCAAGCTAAATGAAACTCCACACCTAGATAAGATGGCTCAAGAGGGTATGTTATTCACAGATTTTTATATGGCCTCCTGTGTTTGCAGTCCTTCTCGAGGAGCTATGATGACAGGATGCTATCCTCCAAGAATTGGATTTGGGGACTTTGATGGAGGTGCTGTATTGTTCCCCGGATCTAGAAATGGTTTGAATCCTGATGAAGAAACAATCGCGAGTACATTGAAGAGAAGTGGATACAGGACGAAGCATGTTGGCAAATGGCATTGTGGAGATCAAAAAGAATTCCTACCGACAAATTTTGGATTTGATGAGTATTATGGTCTTCCATACAGCAACGACATGGGTATCCAGAGGGGTACAAAAATCGAAGTTCCTTTGCCTTTGATCAAAGATAAAGATGTCATTCAAGAGCAACCCGACCAGAGAGGACTCACAGAACGTTATTTGCAAGAAAGCCTTTCATTTATACGAAAAGATCCGGAAAACCCATTTTTCCTTTATCTTGCTCATATGTATGTTCATGTGCCTCTGTTTGTTCCTGCACATTTCCTGAAAAATTCTAAAAATGGTGGCTATGGTGGAGCAGTAGCATGTATTGATTGGGTTTTAGGAATGCTTGAGTATGAGTTGGAAAAGTTAGGAATTGTAGAAAACACATGGATTATATTTACCAGTGATAATGGTTCCCGAGCAAGAGATGAGGGAGGTTCGAATGGAGAATTAAGAGGGAGAAAATCAACGACTTGGGATGGTGGATTTCGGGTGCCATGCATTATGAAATGGCCGAGGATGATCCCTGCCGCAACCACCTGCTCAGAGATCGTTTCCTCGATTGATTTTTTACCTACTTTGGCTTCTGTAATTGGAGCCGATTTGGATGAATCAAGGACAATTGATGGCGTAAATTTAGAACCCCTTCTCCGGGCAGAATTTGATAAATCACCGCCTCGGGATGAGTTTGTTTTCTATGGTATGAATAATCTTTGTGCCCTGCGCGCAGGTTCTTGGAAGCTTCATGTATGTAGAAGTCCTAAAAATGGTGTCTGGTTAGACCCTGAGGATGTTGAGGAATTGTACAATTTAAGTTTAGATCCCGGCGAAGAAAAGAATGTCGCTCAGGAGAATCCGGAGATTGTGAAAACTTTGAGAAAAAGAATTGAATATTGGAGACAGGAATTAGGAGATGATTTTTCTAATACTGAAGGAAAAAATAATAGGGCTTCGGGATTGGTATCAGACCCAAGGCCTCTCACTACTTTCGATGAATCTCATCCCTACATGGTCGCTTATTATGATCTCTCTGACGGTAAAGTGATGTGTGGGTAATGGTTTATTTAAAACAAAAGATCAAAAAAAGAGGAAAAATGAGTGTTTATTTATTTTTAAATTTGGGAGTGTTCTTCCTATTATTTTACCAATTCTTGCAAATTAATAGTTAAAAATTATATTTATTATTTGACATAATAATTTTTATTTCACTAAATAAAGTTAATACTCATTTCGAGCCCAGTTAAAATCTAGGACCTCAGTTCTAAGTTCAACTGTTTTGTTATGAGTATCACAAAGGTTACATTCGCATTTTTTTTAATTTTTTTCACCAATCATTCATTGTTTGGTTCCAATAAGTCGAAATTCAAGGAAAAAAACATTTCTGACTGGAATGTAATCCAAGAAAAAATTAAAAACGATTTTATCCATCAGGAACTCTATGGGAAACTCCCTGATGACATCCTAGATCGTTCCATGACAATTGAGAACAATGCGGGAAAAAAAATTCTTGTTACAATTGATCGTGTTTCTTCAACCCATTTGTATTTTAAAATCAATCGAAAAGAGTTTCGATACGACTTGCACAATTTATCTGAAAAATACGCACATTTATTCTCTACGCTTACTTTGGATGTTAAGAAAAAGTACTGTCCCAAGAAAAATAAAAAGAATAAAAAGTCCAAAGGATCAGACAGTGAAATTTCTGAAGAATATGAGTTTAGTTTAGAACCTGAAGGAAGCGGCATTATGGCCGATATGTTTAATTCTACTTTATCAGATATTCGTAATGAGTAAAAGCGTTGGCTCTCTCTTACTTACTTAGATTCAATAACTTTAATTAAATTACGCGGATCCTCTGAAATTCCAACTTATTGCTCGTTAAGGTTGTAAACTGAAAGCTCTTTTATTCATAGCGAAGAGCATCAACGGGTTTTAAATTAGCTGCGTGCCAAGCCGGGTACAATCCAAATCCGATGCCAATTACGGAACAACTGAAAACCGCAGTAAATACCCATCCCCAGGGGATCATAACAGAAACATTCATTTGGAATGCAAATATATTCCCAGCCGCAAGGCCAAGAATAATTCCTAAAAGAGCTCCCATTTCAGAAAGAAAGACTGATTCTATTAAAAATTGATACAGGATATCCTTTTTCCTTGCTCCAAGGGATTTACGAATACCAATCTCTCGGGTTCTTTCTGTGACACTGACCAACATGATATTCATAATCCCAATACCAGAGCACAGAAGAGCGATCGAACTGATGAGCAATCCTCCAATGGAAACAACAAAAGCAATCTTATTGAAAGCTTCTTGAGCAGAATCATTAGAACTGATTTCAAAATCATTTTTCTCTTCTGGCTCTAAACCTCTGGCCAATCTCATTTTCCCAACAGCAAGGTCTTTTGTTGCAACCATCTCTATCGTTGAAGGGGCTTGAACAGATATTTGCATGCTTCGCCATGGGTTCCAATGAATCTCCACAAACTTGGTCAAAGGAATCATTACTATATTGTCCATACTGGATCCAAATCGTTCTCCTTTTTCTTTTAAAATACCAATCACTTCATACCAATCATCCTCAACTAAAACCCGCTTGCCCATAGGATTTTCAATAGGAAAAAGTTCCTGTTCAATTTCTTTTCCTATAACTACAACAGGTCGGTTGAAGGCCAAATCTCCTTTAGTTAGATTCCTGCCATATTCTAGCTCAAACTTATTAGTGATTAAATAATTTTCATTGGTTCCTATGACGGTGACTCTTGGAGAGGTTTTTTTATTTTTATACTGAATTCTTTCACCGCCGTCATTTGCAATTAAGGTAACAGGAATCCCTTCCTCTTCCATCGCTTCTTTGAATTGATCCGCTTGCTGAGGATTGATTTTCGGACGCTTACGCCAATTGGATTTTTTACCAAAAAACTGCATAGATGGTTCTCTTTTAATTTGGAAAACGCTTGCTTCAAGAAAGTTTAAACCTTCATTAATATTTGTTTTTACAGCAGTCAATCCAGTCATCACACCGATGACAGAAAATACCCCAATTGAGACCCCTAAAATTGTAAGGATGGTTCTCAATTTGTTAGATCCTAAGGACCCAATAGCCAAAATAAATAAATCGGCTTTTCGAATTTGGTTCTTTTTGTTATTCAAGTTACTCATGACGTAAAGCCTCAGCGGGATCTAGTCGAGAGGCTTTCCAAGCTGGAGCGATTCCAGAACCAATTCCAGTTAAAACCGAAACCAACATAGCAACTAAAATCAATTGACCCGACATGATTAGAGGGAATTCTGGGATAAATCGCTGCAGCACCAACTTGATTAAAAAGGATATGAATACCCCGATGATTCCTCCAATCAAACAGATCATATTGGCTTCCATCAAAAATTGTATCAGGATGGCTCGCTTTCTAGCACCAATGGCTCTTCTCGTTCCAATTTCTTTAGTCCGCTCTTGAACGCTGACAAAGGTAATATTCATAATACCAATTGCGCCTACAAACAATGCCAGTCCAGTAATTCCAAAACCGGCGATCGCAATTCCTCTTTTAACAGGTGCAATTTCTTCTGCAACTGCAGTAGACTGGTTGATGGAAAAGTTATCTTTTTGCCCAGGTTTTAAGCCTCGAATCAGTCTCACTGCACCTGTGATCTCATCTGTTGCGTCCTCAAAAGAGGCTTCCTCTTTTTTTTGTATTTTAATCGTTGCTGAATGATATCTTTTACTAACAAAAAACTTTCTCATTGAGGGCAAAGGCATAAGAACGTTCTTATCAAAATTACCAATCCCCAGCACAGAACCTTGCTTCTTGTAAACTCCGGTTACTTTATATTTGATATCTTGTATGTTTACGTAGGCACCAATAGACTCTTCTAAATCCTCAGGAAATAGGGATGCAGCCACTTCGTGTCCCAAGACAACCACATTTCTTCCTCTTAGAACTTCAACCTCAGATAAAAATCTTCCCAACTCGATTTCAGCATTGTCGACCAATGGATAGTCTGCATTGGTTCCTATGATTTCAACTCCCTGGATATTTCGGTCGTCCTTTGATATTTTCCTGCGGTTTTTCACCATAGGAACTGCGATGATCAAACTTGAATTTTCCGTAGATAAAATCGAGTTATTCAATTTTTCACTGTAACTAGCTGGTATCGGAGGTCGATTCCTGTATTGGATCCAATTGTCTCCCACATCTTTCCATGGCCATTTCTCAAGATAGAAGGTATTCATACCTAAAATGGATAAATTGCTAGTAAATCCTACGTCAATCCCTCGGATTGCAGAACCCATCAATGTCACCGCAATAATACCAATCATCACCCCGAGGGCTGTCAATAAGGATCGCATTCTATGTTCATAAACTTGCTCGATTGCAATAGCGATCGATTCAACAATTTCATAGCCCAGTTGTTTCATTTAGATCTTTTTATCAGACTCCACAATTCCATCCCTCAGACGAACACATCTTTTGGCATGCATTGCAATGTCATCTTCGTGAGTCACTAAAATGATCGTATTCCCCAACTGGTGCAATTGATCAAACAAAGCCATGATTTCTTCTCCGGTTTTGGAATCCAGGTTCCCAGTGGGTTCATCTGCTAAAAGAATAGAAGGCTTGTTTACAAGAGCTCTCGCTATTGCAACCCTTTGTCTTTGTCCACCAGACAATTCATTAGGGCGATGAGTCATGCGATCGGACAGGCCGACTTTTACGAGGGCTTCTTTAGCTCTCTCTCTTCTAGTGTCTGGATGCAAACCTGCATACACTAGTGGCAATTCTACATTTCTTAGAGTGGTTGCTTTTGCAAGAAGGTTGAAGCTCTGAAAGACAAAACCGATTCTTCTATTTCTTATGTCTGCCAATTCGTCATCGGTCATCTCTGCGACATCTTCACCAGCAAATAGATACTGACCCTCAGAGGGGGTGTCCAAACAACCTAAAAGATTCATCATGGTTGACTTTCCGCTTCCAGAGGGTCCCATGATCGCCATGTAGTCATTCTCAACGATTTGAAGGTCCACTCCATTCAATGCTCGAACCTCTGTTTCGCCTAAATCGTAGATCTTCTTAACTCCAACAATTTCTATAACAGGAGAATTCATCTCTTAAACTTACTTTTTCTTTTGTTTTGAATCTTTTGATTCTTTTTTTAGGAAAATCATTGATTTGTGTTCCAGTTTTCGCGTCAATGCACCATAAGAACCGGTAATGATTTCAACGTTTTCCTTCAAGCCCTTAGAAATCTCGATAAACTTACTGTCTGACAACCCTGTTTGAACAGGAGTTAAAATTGCCTGATTGTTCTCCCGAATGAAAACAACCCGAAACAAACTGTCTTTTCCTGTAAAATCAGCCGGTATTTTATCCTTAAGCTGGGCTTCAATCTTATCTTTAGTTCGAACGGTCAAGCTTTGTAATGGAACTTTTACAACATCTTGAATGGTCTTGGTTTTAATATTGGCTGTTGCCGTCATCCCAGGTCTGTATCTCTCATCTACATGAATTAGTTTTACTTTAACCTCAAAAGTTGTGAGTTGTTCCTGACTTCCTCCTCCCCGAGTATTAGCGGAGTTTGCTATTTCAGTGACCATTCCTTCAAAACTCTGATCTGGCAAAGCATCTACTTCAATATCTGCTGGATCGCCAATCTTAATTTCAACGATATCCGCCTCGGACACATTCACCCGAACTTCCATGTTGTTTAAGTTTGCCAAACGCATTATTTCTGTGCCAGCAAATTGACCCGTTCCAACAACTCGATCTCCTGATTCAGAATTCAATACGATGACTGTTCCCTCAATGGGGGAAAAAGTGCTTGCTTTGTTCAATTCGTCATTGGCTTCTTTGAGTTGCATTTCCTGTTGTTTGATTCGAAATAGGGAAGCCTCATGGGAGGCTCTAGCAATTTCTAAACTAGTCTTCATTTGATCCATTGTATCCTCGGTGCTGAAGCCTTTGTCATACAAAGTCTGGGTCCGGCGAATATCTAACTGTGCTTTCAAAAGTTGGGCTTTTGCTTGGGCCGCATTGGCTTTCGTTGCATTGAAAGCAGCCTCCTGTTGTTTGACCTGAGCTTCTAGTGTATCTGGATTCACCCTCACTAGTAAATCTCCCTCTTTTATTTTCATCCCATCTAAAACGGGCAAATCCACTATTTCTCCAGCAACTTCTGAAGAGATTCGAACCTCAATTTCAGGAAAAATTTTACCAGTTGCCGTTACGATCCGGGTTATATTTCCTTTCGAAGACTTGCCGATAGTCACTTCAATGCCTTCATTTTGCTTGTATTTATAGAAGTAGTAAACACCGCATCCGATCAAAAGGATTAAGAAACTTAAGCCAATATTCTTGTAGGATTTCTTTTTCTTTTTTGCCATAACTTTATTTAATAATTGGGCTCGTCCTTAAAATTTAATTCGATATCCAATCGCTTGAGTAGACTGCCATCGAGTCGGGATAGATCCGCTCTTGAATTCAGAACATCAATCCATGCATTCAATTCTGAAATCTTTGCCCGATTCAAGGAGTCCTGAGCCTCTTGTACAAATCGGAATAAGACCAATCCATTTCTATATTGGACTTTTGCTTGTTCAAAAACTTGTTCTTCGAGCTCTCTAGACTCACGATTTGTTTGCAATCTCTCGATTCCAAAACGGAGACTCCTCCATTCAGATCGAACCTTTTGATATAAATTTTGATCCAACTTCTCCAAACGTAAATATTCTCTCTCTATCAGAGAATTTATTTTGCTGAAGTTGGCACCCGCAATTCTGTTTCCCCAAGGAATCTTTAGTTCTAATCCGATTCCCCAGTTGTAACTTTCACGATCGATCGAGTTGCCAAAAGCATTGGACCAAGAGTCTGTGGAATTTCCACTGGAACTTCCATTTGCAACTAGACTCAAATCCGTGCGGGTCTCATTTTTGAGTTTTTCTTGATCATAACCCAAGCCCTTTAGGTTTGCTTGCTGAATTCTTCGTTCCAAATCAGTCGCCAAAGCCTGACTCCAAGCATTGGACAATTCTGGTATGGTCTTTGTTGGTTCTGGCAGCTTCTCAATAATAACGTCTTCGGTATTTAAAATCGGGGACAGATTTCCCATGTCGACTCGCAACTGATCTGAAGCATTCTTTACTGCATTAGAAATTTCTAGAATTTGTTCCTTGCGATTTGATAAATTTGCTTTCGATTGTAAAACATCCAACTGGGTTGACATTCCAGCGGCCGATCTTTCTATAGTCTCATTGACTAGGCTTTCCGCAACAGCTACCGTGCTTTTGGAAAGAGAATATCGTGCATATTGTAAGGCCAAATTCCAGTACCTTTTCTCCACTATTTGAATCAAATCAAGAATGGATTTCATGTAGTTCAATTTCGAAATTTCAACTTCATTCTCTGCTCTCCAAACATTGGATAAATTATTTTTAGTTCCAAAATTCTTCAGGAGAGGTTGGCTGATATTTATAGAGATCCCAACGCTAGAATTATTCTCTATGGAAGCGCTTGTAGAATTTTCAGTCTCTGTCTGTTCTCCTTGGATTGAAAATTGAGTTCCTACAGGTAATTTCTTTTGCAGGCCTACTTTAGTTTGAAAAGAATCAACAGCATTCGAAGTGGATTTATTCTCACTAGAATCAACTCCAACACTTGTGTTGAAGATTGTAGAAAATTCTGCATCTGCAATGATTCGATCTTGTTCTTTTAAAATTGGCTCCAAGCGTGAGATTTTAAGATCTAGATTGTTTTTTAAAACCGTGTAAAGCACCTCCTGTAAAGAAGTAACTTTCATTTCATCAGATTTCAATGGATGCAATGGACAAAGGATTGAAATGAGTAGCAGCAGTGAAAATGTTGAGAGTCTGTTCATGAATAAAAGTTTCAATAATAACAGAAATGGACCTAAGAGAATACGCAAAAATGAAAAATCTAAAGAAAAGAGTCCTGTGCTCCCAACTCTAAAATACGCAATTCGATTTTAAAACCATGGTATTCATATTGGTGAAAATTAATAAAGTTAAAAATGATGAATCCTAATTATAAATAAGAGGGGTCAATTCCCAATAGACTATCTGTCTTATGTACTGGATAATCTTTTTATTTTTTCACCCAGTTTTTTTGAACTTTTAAAATTGGATTGGATCTTTTCTATCCTTTAACTCCACCTAATTGGATTCCTTTGACTAGATGCTTTTGCAAACAAACAAAAACTAAAATCATAGGAATAACAGACATGGTGATTGCGGCCATCAGTAAGTTTGTTTGTTGACCTTGGGAAGATTCGAAAAAAAGCAGACCAATTGGCAGGGTGTATTTGTGCTCACTTTTAAGCATCACTATTGGCCAAAAAAAGGAGTTATAATTTCCCATAAATGTGAAAATCGTCAGAGTAATCAAACCAGGCCTTGAGAGAGGTAAAATAATTTGCCAAAAAACTTGCCAAGAGTTAGCACCATCGATCTCCGCCGCTTCATCAAATGATTTCGGAATACTCATCATAAACTGTCGTATTAAAAAAGTTCCAAATGCACTGAAAGATGCTGGAATTATGAGACCCAAGTAAGAGTCTATCAGCCCCATTTCTATCATGATCTGAAAGTTCGGGATCATCAAGATGAGAGCTGGAACCATCATAGTTGCTAAATACAACAAGAAGATGCGATCCCTCCATTTCCATTTTATCCGACTGAATCCAAAGGCAGCCAAAGAGCTGGTAATCACCTGTAAAAAAGTTACGCAGAATGCTATAAATAAGCTGTTGAAGTACCATCGACCATAATGGATATGTTCAGTGGTGAAAATGGTTTTATAATTACTCCACAAGAATATTTTGGGCCACCATTCCGCTTTGCCGACATCCTCCAGAGGTTTTAGACTTGTCAGGATCATCCATATAAACGGCAAGCACAAGAGTAGGCTTATTAGTGTGAGAACTAAATTATTGAGAACGAATTGTGATTTTGATCTTTTCATTTGAAATTTAATTAAATTCGAGAATTTTCCTCAATGTCCGTTTTAATGATGGTTTTCATAAGGATTGAGGAATTTTAACGGACCAATCATTTGATTTGGGTCTATTTTTTCACTCTTTTAGACAAGCTTGAAGGCATGGATCATTGGGAATATGGATGCAATTATTATTCATCTATAAAACGGTTCCCAAACCGCCAATTAAATAGAGTCAGAAGGAATATCATTGCAAATAAGACCCAAGAGATTGCCGAGGCATAAGCAAGTCTTCCTGATGCAAACCCTTCGTCGTAGATATAATACTCAAGCGTTGTAGTTGCCCCTGCGGGTCCTCCACCAGTCATAGTTTTTGCCACCTCAAATCCTCCTTGCATGCCTTGAATCACAGCCATAATAGAAATAAAGAAAGTTACTGGTGCCAATTGAGGCCAGGTTACATTCCAAAATTTTTGAAATTTTGAAGCCCCATCAATTTCTGCAGCTTCTTGAAGTTCTGGTGATAAATTGGAGAGGGCGGCAAGGTACAGGAGCATTTGATTGGAACCGATGGAGGCCCAAAATCCCATAAACATCAAAGAGGGTTTTGCCCAATTATAATCCGTCAACCAATTGGGGGTCGAAAGTGGACTTTGCATGATTGCAGGAATATTTTGGAAAAGATTGCACAAACCGATCAAAATGAATTGCGCAGTCATGGAAATAAATCCAATCCATATCGCTTTCCCGATTCCATCATCTATTGGAGTCTTTGGTTTCGAGACTTTAAAAAAGGATGCGAAATAATAGAACAAAGTTCCGATTAGGATGATTTGTAAAACTGCTGATACTGGGTTGTCTGGAGACCATTTCACAATGAAATAAGAGGGCAACGCGGATAAAAAATAGGCGATTGCGAAACTCCCATTTCCTAATTCCAGTTCTTTTCTCATTTTTAAGATCGTTTTTAATCCATAAGAAAGGGATAAAAAGCAAAGAGTAGCAGCTGCATACTTCAAAAATCCAATATTTTCACTGCCAACAAATTCAATGAAAATGCTTACATGGTCTAGCACCGGTTGAAGAAAATTAGTCAATGGTCCACTCTGAGGATTGTATAGTTTTTTCCATAAAATAAAGGTCGCAACACCCGCAGTGAAATGCGGAGTATAAAAGAGGGTTCTATACAGAGTGGAACCCCCTAACAATCCACCCATCAAAATCAAAGTAAAAATAGAACTTAAAAATATTGAAATGACACTTGCTTTTAAACCTGTCATGATCGTAACGATGATTCCTAAAATCAGTAAAGAACCAAGGATAAGTTGATTTCTGATTTTCTTAGAAGGAGCTTTCAAGTCCTGATTAAGTAAGATTGCTGCCATCAAACTCCCAGCGATACTAACAGGGATTCCCAACATGAAAAAAAGTGTATTTTTAAAGAATTTCCAGAATTCGTTGGAACTCAATAAAGCAGAAAAGTTGTCGAAGAATACCCAGTGAATTGGATTGGAATGGAAAATATTATGTTGGGATAAGTCCCAGTTACTAAAAGCCATCACTAAACTGAAACCAAGTGGAAAGATTGTAAAAATTGAAAAGCCAAGTATATTGGGAGATAAGAATGCGAGGCCTAACAAAGTGTTTTTGAATTCCTTATTTTTTGTCATTGTAATATTTTTTGTAAAAAGGATTGGAGATCAGTGAAGTTGGAATTTTTTCTCCGTTTTCTTTCATTCGATTGATTTGATTTTGCCGAAATTTATCTTTATCAAATTGTTTCTTCAGTTTAGGACGGTGCTTTAAGTTTCTCTGAATTTCCTCCCTAATTGCTAAATTTGCCTCTTTGGCAGCTTCTACAGGTTCGGAAATATGATTTTGGACTTTTTCATCGGCTTCCCGAATCACTTTGACAATACTAGAGTAGGAAATATAAGGACTCTTGGTTTCCGCTATGGAAATCTCCTGAGCGCTTCTAGCAGGAACTTCGTGAGCTCCCCACTCATTTGGAAAATGGATTGGTTTCAGAAATTCATTAGAATGCAAGTATTTGGGATTGGAGGGAAGGGCATCTGCGCACTGGACGATTTGTTCATTGTAGGTCTGAGAAGCCAAGAAGGATAGAAACAAAGCCGCTAATTTTTTATGTTTGCTCCCTTTGTAGATACAGGCTGCCCGGGTCATAACCACTGAGTTTTCAAAATATTTAAAAGGATAACGACTGACACTTACTCTAGGGGGCTCCTCTAAGTCTCTCAGTCTGACCAATACCCATCTTCCGGTCGTTATCATCCCATAGTTGCCTTCAAGAAATAAAGACATTAAAGATCCTCCAAATCCACCCTCTGAATTGAATGAAGAGGCCTCTGCACTGGATGGAAACAAATGATCCTCTTCTACCCATTTTAGGTTCAATCTCAAAGCTTCCGCAAAAGCCCCTTGATCTAGAGTGGAGTCTGTCAACGTTTCATTGAATGTAGATTGCCCCATAGATCGAATAAGAGTTGTCAACCAGGGAATTAAAAGCCAATCAGAGGGCTTGTTCATAAAGAACACTTCCTGCCTTTCTTTTTCTTTGTTTGCTTTTAAGACGAATTCCTTGCCTATTTTTTCGAAAGTTTCTACATCCCATTTTTCAGGAGGGGCTTCCATCTCTAATTTTGCAAAAGTCTCACTATTTACCCAGCATGAATGAATAGACACATTGCATGGATAACCATACTGTTTGTCGTTAAAGTACAGACTCGGTTTGAGAGATGGAAAAGTTTGATGGATATCAAAGCCTAAACTTTTTCCTTGTTCTGTTACGTCTTCAAGGATTCCTAATTTTTGGTATTGATCGATGTCAGACAAATCAATCAGATCGCCGGCAACCCCAGACACCCCATGGATTAGCTTTTTATTATCAATGCCCCCTGTTTCTAATTTTATTCGAACGATGGCATTACCCTCTGGAGTGGTATGTTTGTTTTGAATCAACCAATCATGAAAAAGCTCTATTTGTTGATAACGAGTCGGATTGGCGTCTGTAACCCAATACAGAGTCGGGATCGAATCATCAGAGTGTGGCTCTGTCAAAATGATATACAAAGACCCCATTAAAATCATAAAAATACAAAAAATAATCAATTTATTCATTATATATACTAAATAAAGTATATATAATAACTTTAGCAATTAAATTTTTTGCCCGCTCCTAATTTCAAACTTATAATCGGTATTCAAGGATGAAGGTCTCCCTTTAAATAGAGCCATATATGGTTATTTTCAAGTTGAATAGAGCATTCTTTGTTTTATAGAATTTTATAATCCATGAGGATTTTTTCATGAATGTTTATTTTAAAAATAAAAAAAGATTTAAAAATAAATTGATATATACTAATAATAGTATATATAATAAAATATGAATAAAATTTTACTCTCACCTAATTCTGATAAAAGCAAAGATACCACTTTAGAGCTTTTTAGATCCTTAAATTCAATCCATTCTAATGAAAATCTAAAATCTGAAATCGAATTTGAGAAGGGAGAGTATCATTTTTACTCAGACTTTTGTCGGGAAGAATTCTTTTATGTATCTAATAATTTCGACAGTTTAAAGAGAAGCCCAGCTTTGATGAGTGATTTCGACCATTTAACTATTGAGGGGAATGGATCTGAGTTCATATATCATGGCGAAATCACTCCTTTTATCATTGATAATTGCCGGCATATTGAATTGAAAAACTTTTCCATTGACTGGAAAAGACCTTTTTATTCTCAAGGAACTGTCTGTGAGACCCATGAAGATTCTATTGTTATCAAAATTTCTCCGGATTATCCATATAGAGTCAAGGGGGATAAGCTTTTATTTCTGGGGGAGGGATATGAGGAGGAATTAGTGGATGGTATTTTTGAAATGGATCCTCGGACTAAAGCTCCAGCTTATTTAAGCGGAGATGGCTGTGGTTCTGGTTTTATAAAGACTGAGTTCATAAAATTTGATTCGATTTCTGAGGGGATTGTCCGCATTCATTATCCCTTCAATAAAAGACCTACTGTAGGCAATGAGTTAATTCTGCGGCATTACAAAAGGAATTGCCCTGGAATCTTTATTAAAAACAGTTCCAATGTTCTTTTAAACAATGTTCATGTTCATCATGCAGGAGCAATGGGGGTGATCGCTCAATTTACCGAAAATATAAAATTGGACAATTGTTCTGTTTCTCCAAAGAAGGGATCCAATCGACTGTTTTCTACAACCGTAGATGCCACTCATTTTGTTTCCTGCAAAGGAGTTGTAGAGTTGAAAAATTGTTTGTTTGAGAATCAATTGGATGACCCTGCCAACATACATGGTATTTACACTAGAATTAAGGAAAAATTGGATCCTAAGACACTCATTCTTGAATTGGTACACTCAGAGCAAAAGGGGGTGGAGATTGGATTTTCGGGAGACTCTGTTCAATTTGTAAATCCTAAAACATTCCAATCGGTTTCTAAAAATGAAATGGAGTCCTTGCATTTTTTAAACAAAGATTTTGCAGTCGTATCTTTTAAAAATGAAATTGCTGACTCGGTGGATATTGGGTTTGTTATGGAAAATACAACATGGATTCCAAATTTAATTATCCATGGATGCACAGCAAGGAACAATCGGGCTAGGGGATTTTTAATCACTACAAGGGGTAAAGTTCTCATAGAGAATAACCATGTATCTGCATCAGGAGCTGCCATTAAAATTTCCGGAGACACTAATAATTGGTTTGAGAGTGGTCCCGTTAGAGAGATCTTGATTCAAAATAATTATTTTCACGATTGTAATTATGGTCCTTGGGGCAAAGCAGTCATCATTATCGATCCAGAAATAGAAAAAAAGTATCGATCGGAACACTATTTTCATAAAAATATTACAATTAGAGACAATGTCTTCGATACTTTCGAAAATGCAATTTTATATGGTTTTTCAATAGACGGGTTTTGTTTTGAAGGAAACGAAATTAAAAAGAATGAAAACTACAAAGCTGTCCACAACGATCGGCCTGTTATTGACTTGAGTCATTCCAAAAATATCAGGATTGAAGACAACATTTTTCATGAGAGCACTTTAAATAACATATTCAAGACTGAAGAGTTAAAAAATGCTGATCTCCAGAGCGTTAGCTCCGACTTGATGCTTCCTCAATGAATCCACATCTTCTTTTTGTATCAAGTTCTTTTTTCGTTCCAAAAAACTTGAATATTAGGAACGCTCGAGAATGAGATGGAGTGAAAAAAAAGAAGTTATAAATCCACCTTTAATAATTTCAACCTTGCTTCAGTCCATGGTCTGTTGGCAATCAAATCCCTAATTAAAAGACATAAAAATGTTTCATTCTAATTCTAAAAAAGGTCTCATCTCCTACTGGATTACAATCATTGTTTTCATTTGGATAGTTTCTTCGAATCTTTACTGCAAAAATACGATTTCCTCGCACCTTTCGTTCTCTGGTGAACAAGGAAAAGAGGGTTGGTTTTTCGGATATTTAGAGGAGGAGGATTCGTTGATATTGTATGATGTTTACGATGAACTCAAGGCAACCTGGTGGAACACCCAATTCAATAATTTTAAATATGGCTTTGTCAGTAAATTTGGTATGCATCCTGGTTCTTTGTACCCAGCTGTAAGGCAATTTGTCGCTCCTAAAAGTGGAAATCTAACCATTTTTCCCAGTGAGTTGGAAATCAAAAAAAGTGCTGATGGAATCGCAGTTCAAATTAGAATAAACGATA